>JAVFAQ010000287.1:0-4132 GCA_034002325.1 Flavobacteriales bacterium
GCCGTTTCGATCGGGATCTCCAATGCTTCGGCGATGGTGAGGATGTTGGCGATCTCGTCCTCCCTGATCACCCCGTCCGCCAGGGTGACCGAGATCAACGCCTCGAAGACCTGCGGACGGTCCTCCACGTCGATCTCATCCGCGCTCTGGTTGAATTCGTCAGCGAGCTTTTCGTCGTCGTACCCCCCGATGGCCGCAAGGCGCTGCTTCACGTGGTCAGCGAGGCCCGGCAGTTCCATATCGGACTCGATATCGGCGATCAACGTGTTTTCCTCTTCCCCGAGTTCGCCACCGGCAAGGATCGCTCCGGCCAGCAGGTTGGACAATGCGTTCGTGTTCATGGTTGTCGTGTTTCTAATGGTTATGCATGCGGCCCTATCACCAAAGCAGGAATCGCTTCTTGGGCTTTGCCGCCTTCTTCTTTCCGCGGGCCGCACGCGCCTTGGCCATCCGCTCGGCGATCTCCTTCCCCTTCTTGGTGCGCTTGTCGATCTTGCCGCTGGCGGTGCGCTTCACTTTCAGTTTCCGTTTAGTTGCCATGGTTCAAATGTGTTTTGAGAGGTTGAGGGGTTCTGCGCCAGCCGCCTCCAACTGGGCATTGGCCTGGCTGAGCGTAAGTTGAAGGTGTTTGGCTCCGGGTCTCTTCCACTTGCCGTCCTTCCAGTAATGGATCATGCACACGATACCGAACTGCTCCTCGAAGCGCTTCTCGAAAGTGGCCAGCTTCAGGTTGCCGCGGACGGACAACGGGACCTCCTTGGTCGGCGCATATTTCTCCAGTGCGCGTGCGCTCGCGATCGTGGCCTCCGGGTCGACGCCCTTCCTGGGTCTGCCCACCACACGTAGTGAGGCATGCAGATAAGGATAGGCCTTGTTGAAGGCGATGTAGAACGATTTGACCTTGATCCGGCCATTGACGACGATCTCTGACATGCGCGTGGAGTTGGGTGGTTGTTGTTCTCACTTGCCCGTTCAGCCGGTCCATGACCATGCGGGATGGATAACGGTTGCAATACTGCGGGATTCTGCATGAAACAAGTTGTTCCAACTTGGTCCATGTATGGCGCATACCCGGCGCAAACATCTCGGAACCCGCGCCACCAAAGGGATCCCGGGCAATTGGCCGGATGCGCCGATCGCCGCTGGGCCGCTCCCGTGACCACGCCCGAACGGGGCATTGACCATCTACGCCAGAAAATGGCGGAGCGCTAAGACCAGCGTCATGCCCCTTGTCATGGGGCGTTCCGCGCACCGCGCACAAGGCATGCGCCCGGGCCAGGCGGACGGCATTCCGTGGCGGCCACGGCACCCCGTGCGGGCCGCTCCGGCGCATGGCCCGGCGAGCGTCCGCTGGCACCGCGCGAACCAGATCGATCGAACATCTTGGGCCCCCGCTCCGGGCGCGGCACCGCGATCATCCAACGCACGGCCGGACCACCCTCAACGCCCGCTTCGCGGCGGAAGGAAGGCCCGCATCGGCCCTTACCTCCCCAGCCGCGCGGCCAGGTCCACCAACCGGCTGCTGTACCCCTGCTCGTTGTCGTACCAGCCCATGATCTTCACCATGTTGCCCACCACGCTGGTGAGCTGGGCGTCGAAGATGCAGCTGTGCGGATCGCCCACGATGTCCACGCTCACGAGCGGGTCTTCGGTGTAGCGCAGGATGCCCTTGAGCTTGCCATCGGCCAATGACTTGAAGTGGGCATTGATCTCGTCGGCGGTCTTCAGGTCCTTCACGCGGCAGGTGATGTCGGTGATGGAGCCGTTGGGCACGGGCACGCGGATGCCGCCGCCGCCCAGCCTTCCATCGAGCTCGGGGAAGATGCGCGTGATGGCCTTGGCCGCACCGGTGGTGGTGGGGATCATGCTCACCGCCGCGGCCCGCGCCCGGCGCAGGTCCTTGTGCGGAGCGTCGTGCAGCCGCTGGTCGCCGGTGTAGCTGTGTACGGTGGTGATGAAGCCGTCCTCGATGCCGCACAGTTCCTGCACGCCCAGGATCATGGGCGCGGCGCAGTTGGTGGTGCAGCTGGCATTGCTGATGATCACCTCGGTGCCGTCGATCACCTGGTCGTTCACCCCCAGCACCACGGTCTTGATGTCGGCGTCCTTGGCCGGGGCGGACAGCAGCACCTTCTTGGCGCCGGCGTGCAGGTGGGCCGAGGCGAGGGCGCGGGTGAGGAAATGTCCGGTGCATTCGATCACGAGGTCGATGCCCAGGTCCTTCCACGGCAACGCGGCGGGGTCCTTCTGCGCGAAGGCCTTCACCTTGTGGCCGCCCAGCACCAAGTGGCCATCGCCGTGCCCCACTTCGCCGGGGAACACGCCGTGCACGGAATCGTACTTGAAGAGGTGGGCCAGGGTGCGGGTGTCGGTGAGGTCGTTCACGGCGACCAGCTCCATGTCCTTGCTGCCCGCCGCCTGTTTCGCGGTGATCAGGCGGGCGGTGGTGCGGCCGATGCGGCCGAACCCGTTGATGGCGATGCGCATGTCAGTTGTTCGTTGTCAGTTGTCCGGCGCGGGGCCGGGGGCGTCGCCCTGCTCACAGTTCGGGCCGCAGGGTCCACTTAGTGAGACCATGCGAAGGTTGAATGCCAGTAGGGATCGGGCGTAAAGGTAGCGGGGCCTATGGCCCGAATTTTTTTGCTGGGGCTGCGGCTGGTGTGCGCACTTGGTACACGTACCCCGTACCATCCTCCACCTCGAAGACCACGCGGTAAGGCAACTTGTGGAGGGTCACGTGCCGGTAGTCGCCTTTGCGTCTCTGGTACGAGGGGTTCGCCGCCAATTGTTCGAGGCATGCCTCGAACGCGGCGATGAAACGCCGGCCCCGTTCGGGGTCGATGCCGTTCTGATAGATCCGGATGGTGCTGACCTCCTATTGCGCCTCCGGTTGCACACCACCTTATGCCGCTTCATCCTTGGCTGGCTCAGCACGCAGCATGCGGATGGACTCCTCGGCCGAGGACCCCTTGCTTTCCCCGCTCATCCTGCGGGCACAGCGCTTGTCCAACTCGGCCAGCTCCTCCGCCGTGAAGTCCTCATCGGTGTCCGCTTCATCCCTGCGCAGAAGCATGCGGATCGCCCCCAAGATGCTGGTGTTGCGTTCCTCGCGCAGCAGTTGGATGATCTCGGTCCGCAGGTCGGCGGCGCTCATGGCTCTTCGTTCGGTCCGGTAAAATTCGCCCTTGTGGTCTCCGGACCCTCATCGCGGGCCGCAGAACCCACTTCGTGAGGTCTGCGGAGGCGTAGAAGACCCTTACGATACCCAATCCACCAGCTTGATCCCTTGGATCCGCCGGAAATGTTTGGTGTTGTTGGTCACCAGCACCAGCCCGTGATGCACGGCGGTGGCGCCGATGAGGAGGTCGAAGTCCGCCACGGGGGTACCCGCGTTCCTCAGCCGGGCCTTCTCATCGGCGAACACGCCCAGCACGGGAGCGATGGGCAGCACCTCCACCAGTTCGAGGAAGTTGTCCAAGGACCGCTGGTTCTTTTCCCGATGCTGGCTGCGCGACACCCCGTACATCAGTTCGGCCAAGGTCACCTCGGAGATCGCGAGGTCGATCACGGGCAGGGAGCGCACACGGTCGGCCACGCCGTGTGCGTCCTTCATGAAGAAGATGCACGTGTTGGTATCGAGCAGATGGCGGCTCACAATGCCTCCCGGTCCGGTGTGTCCACACGCGCGTCCCTGATCGCGGCGGCCAGTTCATCCGCCGAGCCATCGCCCACCCATGCCCCGCAAGCGGACCAGAAGGCCGCGAGCCTGCGGTCGCGCTCCTTGTCGTCCCGCTTGTCGGGCGTGGCCGTCAGCGACCGTTCCAACGCACGGATGAGCGCCCGCTTGGTCTCCGCGCTCAACCCGAGGAGCTTCTCCAAGTAGCTGTTCAGCCAAGGTTCCTTGAAACTGAAGGCTTTCATGTGAGCAAAGATAACGTGGCCCTTCGCGCCCCCGCATTTCGGCGCTGGTAAAGTTGGCCCATGGGCCGTGCCCGGCTATCGGCTTGGGGCCGCAGGGTCCACTTCGGGAGACCCTGCGGAGACTGATGTTCCTGATAGAACTGTGGATCGGAAGGGCGTAAGGCTCTTGGAGGAATACATCGCAAGATCTACCTTGCTCCAAGACGGACCA
>JAVFAQ010000288.1:0-4067 GCA_034002325.1 Flavobacteriales bacterium
TTCCGGCTGCGCCCGGGCGTGCGGTTCCATGACGACCCCTGCTTCCGCAACGGGGAGGGACGCGCCTTCGTGGCCGACGACGTGGTGCGCTGCTTCACCGCGATCTGCACCCCCGGCCTCGGCGACCAGATGTTCTGGCTCTTCCAAGGGCGCATCGCCGGGGCCGACGCCTACCATGCCGCGGCGCTCCAAGGGCGCACGCCGGAACACCTGGCCGGGGTGGAACGGGTGGACGACCGCACCGTGCGCATCACCCTTACCGAGCCGCGCACCGACCTGCTTCAGGTGCTGGCCCACCCCGGATGCGCCATCTACCCGCACGAGATGCTGGAGCACTACGGCCAGGACGCCACCTGGAACCCGGTGGGCACCGGCCCGTTCCGGCGGAAGCACTTCACGCCCGGCGAAGTACTGGTGCTGGAGCGCGAGCCGGACTACTGGGGCCACGATGAGCTGGGCAACCGGCTTCCCTTCCTGGACGCGGTGCGCTACACCTTCGTGAAGGACCGCGAGCAGGAGGTCCGCGAGTTCGCCCAAGGCCGCCTCAGCGCGGTGTTCGAGCCGCCCGCCGACCACCCGGCGCCGCCCGCGCTGCGCCACGGTGAGGCCCGCCAGCAGGGGCATCCCGGACTGAGCCTGCAGTACTACGCCTTCAACGGGCTGCGGCCGCCCTTCAACGACCCCCGCGTGCGGGCCGCATTCTCCCTGGCCATCGACCGGCAGGCCATCGTGGACAGCCTGTTCCCCGGCCGGGCCGAACCCGCGCTGCACGGCATCGTGCCGCCGGGCTTCGCGCAGTACCCGTACGACAGCCTGCCGCCGTTCACGCCCGATCCGGCGGGTGCGCGCGACCTGTTGCGCGCGGCCGGCTTCCCCGGGGGCGAGGGGCTGCCCACGATCTTCCTGCAGGTGAGCGGCAACGGACTGGGGTACGTGGACGTGGCCGGGCAGGTGCAGGGCATGCTGCAGCGCGAGCTCGGGGTGCGCGTGGTGATCACCGTGCTGCCCATGGGCCAGCACTATGAGCGGGTGCAGCTGGGCCGGGCCGCCTTCTGGCGCGAGGGCTGGGTGGCGGACCATCCCGACCCGGCGAACTTCCTGGAGATGTTCCACGGCCGCCATGTGCCCGCCGATACCGCCCTGCCGTCGTACCTGAACACCACGCGCTGGCAGGACCCGGCGTTCGACGCGGCCATGGACGCCGCCATGCGCGAGCCGGACGAGTTGCGGCGCATGCACCTGCTGGCCCGTGCGGACCGGCGCCTGATGGAGCAGCACGTGGTGGTGCCCCTGTACTTCGAGCGGCAGGTGAGCTGGTCGCAGCCCTGGGTGCATGGGCTGGACGGCAACGGCATGGACCACCGCGACCTGTCGCACGTCTGGTTCGACCCGGCCGCCCGGCCCCGATGATCAGCGGGCGGCACCTTGGCGGTAGGCATGCACCAGCCGCTTCGCCAGGGGCATGAAGGTCTCCATGAAGGGCAGCCCGCCGGCGGCCTCGAAGGCGAAGGTGGCCGGCATGGCCGGGGTGCCGGGCCGGCGCACCAGCTCGCTGCGCACCGCCTCGTACGGCCGATGCAACCCCACCGACGCGGTTTGCACGTAGCGCGTCACGATCAGGTCCTCCCCGCCCACCGCCGTGCTCGATCGCACCCAGGGCGTGGTGAAGGCATACACGCGGGCCTCCGTGCCCATGCGCAGCAGCAGCCAGCCTTCCGCCGGGTCCACCGGCTGGATGCCCACGGGGATCAACCGGATGCCCTCGGCGAGCGTGCCGCCCAGCGCGGTGCCCTCGTCCAGCGCCCCACGCATGTGCGCGATGGCCATCTCCGCAAGCCGGTCCACCAGCTCCAGCGGCCACGGGTCGGGCGCCTGCGCATGCACCGCCCGGCCGGTGCGCGGGTCGAAGCCCACCAGCTCGCCCGGCAGCGCGGCGGCCATCACCGCCTTGCGCGCCCGCAGCTCGATCGCAGCGTCCAGGTGCCGTCGCAATTCCTTCAGGTGGGGGAACAGCTTGTGCTCGGCGAAGCGCTGGCGCACCCGTTGCAGGTAGCCCAGCAGCACGTACTGCTTGTACTCCAGGTCGAACGCCGGGCGCAACATCCAGTCCGATGGCAACACGTTCAGCCGCATCCTTTGCCTCTCCCCTTGGAACGCACTGTTCAAAAATACTGTTGCACACCACGGGGGGCCGCGCACCAACGGCCCAACTTTGAAGCGTCAAACCGTGCAAGAACATGACCATCGACCGGACCCATAGCGCCCTGATCGCCTGCGTGCTGCTGCTCACCGCCTGCGTGCCGGCCCGCAAATACGAGGAGGCCGAACAGCGCAACCGCACCATGCAGGCCGAGGTGGACGCCGCCAACGCCCGGGCGCGCGAGGCGCAGGCCGCGCTGGACGGCACCAGCACCGAGCGCGCCCAACTGGCCAAGCGCGTGGGCGAGCTCGAACGCGACACCACCGTGCTGGGCACCTCGTTGCGCCAGATGACCGTGCAGTACGACAAGATCAACGCGCTGAACAACGAGCTGCTGGAGAAGTACAACAAGCTGCTGGCCGGCGACCGCAGCGAGAACCGCAAGCTCACCACCGACCTGGAGGCCCTGCGCCTGGACCTGATGAACAAGGAGGACTCGGTGAACGCCCTGGCCCGCCGCATGGGCGAGAAGGAGGCCCTGCTGCAGGACCGCGAGGCCAAACTGGCCGACCTGCAGGCCGAGCTGGAATCCAAGGACAAGGCCATGCGCGAGCTGAAGGACCGCGTGAGCACCGCGCTCACCGGCTTCGAGGGCAAGGGCCTCACCGTGGAGCAGCGCAACGGGCGCATCCACGTGAGCATGGACAACAAGCTGCTCTTCCCCAGCGGCAGCGCGGCCGTCGATGCCAAGGGGAAGGAATTGATCGGCAGGCTGGCCAAGGCCATCGAGAACGAGCCGGACCTCAACATCATGGTGGAGGGCCATACCGATACCGACCGGGTGGCGCCGGGCTCGACCTTCAAGGACAACTGGGACCTGAGCGTGCTGCGCGCCACCAGCGTGGTGCGGATCCTGCTCGACGGCAGCCGCATCGACCCCGTGCGCATCACCGCCTCGGGCCGCGGGGAGTTCATTCCGGTGGACCCGAACGACAAGGCGAAGAACCGCCGCATCGAGATCGTGCTCGCGCCCGACCTCAAGGAGCTGATGAAGCTCGTGGGCGAGTAACGACAAGGCCGCACGGACCGGTCGCCCGTGCGGCCTTGTTCAGCGGAACGTGGGACCGGCGGCCTTGCGCCGGGCCCTTGCCCGCCCTCAGGCCTTCTCCGGCCCGCCCAGGAACTTGTACGTCACGCCCGCCAGCAGCGCACCGATGATCGGGGCCACCCAGAAGAGCCAGAGCTGGCCGAGGTAGCCGCCGCCCGCGAAGATCGCCTGGCTGGTGCTGCGCGCCGGGTTCACGCTGGTGTTGGTGACCGGGATGCTGATCAGGTGGATCAACGTGAGGCCCAGGCCGATCGCGATCGGTGCGAAGCCCTTCGGCGCGCGGCCATCGGTGCTGCCCAGGATGATCAGCAGGAAGAAGAAGGTCATCACCACTTCGGAGATGAAGCCGCTGGTGAGCGAATAACCGCCGGGCGATAGTTCGCCCACGCCGTTCGCGGCGAAGCCACCGAGGTCGGCGCCGTTGCCGCTGGCGATGGTCCAGAGCACGCCCGCCCCGGCGATGCCGCCCAGCACCTGCGCCACGATGTAGCCCAGCAGCTCGTTGGCGTTGAAGCGGCCGCCCATCCACAGCCCGATGGACACGGCGGGGTTGAGGTGACAGCCGCTGATGTGCCCGATGGCGAAGGCCATGGTGAGCACCGTGAGGCCGAAGGCGAGCGATACGCCCAGCAGGCCGATGCCCACATCGGGGAAGGCGGCGGCGAGCACGGCGCTGCCGCAACCACCGAGCACCAACCAGAACGTTCCGAGGAATTCCGCGACGAGCTTCTTCATGGTGAATGGGATTTGGTGTCCCGAGTTTACGGAACACGATCGACATGCCTTCGGACGGGCGCTGCCGAGGCCGGTCACGGACCC
>JAVFAQ010000289.1:0-4050 GCA_034002325.1 Flavobacteriales bacterium
GTGCCAGCTCGGCCATCAGCTCGGCCTGAAACCCGAGCTGCCCCCCGCGTTGCAGGCCGAGCTGATGGCCGAGCTGGCACCGGAGATCGATGCCATGGAGGCGATCCTGGGCAAGGACCTTGGCCATTGGCGCACCAGCTGATGGGCATCCGCGGCCGGCGCACCGCGGAAGGCCGCGCCACCGGGCCGGGGCGATGCACGGCCCCTGCGCCGGACCACACCGCTACTTTTGGCCCATGACCCTTTCATCGGCGCTGTTGGACGAGGCCGTGGACCAGCTGGCCACCCTGCCGGGGATCGGCCGCCGCACCGCCATGCGCCTGGCCCTTGACCTGATGCGCCGCGACACCCCCGAAGTGGTGCGTTTCAGCGAGGCCATCCGCCGCATGCGCGAGGAGCTGCGCCGCTGCTCCGTGTGCTGCAACATCAGCGACGGGCCGCTCTGCGCCATCTGCGCCGACCCCCGCCGCGACGGCACCGTCATCTGCGTGGTGGAGGACATCCGCGACGTGATCGCCATCGAGCAGACCCGCCAGTACCGCGGCAAGTACCACGTGCTGGGCGGCGTGATCAGCCCCATGGACAACATCGGCCCCGAGGACCTCACCGCCGATGAGCTGGTGCAGCGGCTGGCCACCACGCCCGTGGGCGAAGTGGTCCTGGCCCTGCGCGCCACGGTGGAGGGCGACACCACCGCGTTCTACGTGGCCCGCCGGATCGCCGCCCACCCCGTGGCCATCAGCACCATCGCCCGCGGCATCAGCGTGGGCGGCGACCTGGACCAGGCGGACGAGGTGACCCTGGGCCGCAGCATCGCCGACCGCAAGCCGTACGCCATGGCCGGCCAACGATGACCCGCCCGATCCCCGCCCGATGAAGCTCTCCGTGGTCATCGTCAACTACAACGTGCGGGCCTACCTGGAGCAGTGCCTGCGCACCGTGGTCAAGGCCCTGGAGGGCATGGAGGGCGAGGTGTTCGTGGTGGACAACCAGAGCAGCGACGGCAGCGTGGAGATGGTGCGCGGGAAGTTCCCCGGCGTGCGGCTCATCGCCAACACGGACAACGTGGGGTTCTCCCGCGCGAACAACCAGGCCATCCGCCTGGCCGCCGGTGAATACGTGCTGCTGCTCAACCCCGACACCGTGGTGGGCGAGGACACCTTCGCCCGTGCGGTGGCCTTCATGGACGCGCACCCCCGGGCGGGCGGCCTGGGCGTGCGCATGATCGACGGCACCGGCCGCTTCCTGCCCGAGAGCAAGCGCGGCCTGCCCACCCCGGCGGTGGCCTTCTTCAAGATCATCGGCCTGGCCTGGCTCTTCCCCCGCAGCCGCGTCTTCGGCCGCTACCACCTGGGCCACCTGCCCGAGCACGAGACCGCCCCCATCGAGATCCTTTCCGGCGCCTGCATGTTCCTGCGGAAGAAGACCCTGGACGAGGTGGGGCTGCTGGACGAGCATTTCTTCATGTACGGCGAGGACATCGACCTGAGCTACCGGATCACCCTGGGCGGCTACCAGAACTGGTACCTGCCCCAGGCACGGATCATCCACTACAAGGGCGAGAGCACCAAGAAGAGCAGCGTGAACTACGTGTTCGTCTTCTACAACGCCATGGCCATCTTCGCCCGCAAGCACTTCACCCGGCGGGGCACGGGGCTCTTCGGCCTGCTGATCAACGGCAGCATCTACCTCAGCGCGGCCGGCGCCATCATCTCCCGTTTCCTGCGCCGCCTGCTGCTGCCCGGCCTGGACGCCGCCGTGCTGGCCGGCATCGCCGCGGGCACGGGCTGGTGGCCGATGTGGGCGGCCCCCTGCGCCTTGGCCGGGCTGTGGCTGGCGGGCGCCTACGACCCGCCGTTCAGGCCGATCACCGTGGTGCGCGGCGCGGCCGTGGCCATGCTGCTGGTGCTGCCCGTGCTGGCCACCGGCGGAAGCGGCCTTGCCGGCCTGTGGCTGCTGCGGTGGGCCTTGTTCGGCGCCGCCGTGCTGCTGGGCGGCATCGCGCTGCGGGGGCTGTTGCGCTCGTTGAAGATCAAGCCCTTCGCCCTGCGTGGGCCGGCCCGGCGATCGGTGGTGGTGGTGGGCCGGCCCGAGGAGGCCCGGGCCACCCTCGCCCTGTTGTGGCAGACCCACGGCGGCCTGGGCCGCGAGCATCGGGTGGACCCCGCGGAGCTGCCGCCGCCCGGCCAGGAAGCGCGCCTGCTGCGCCGGTCGGCCCCGTGGCGGGCGGACGAGGTGGTGTTCTGCCCCGGCGGCCTTTCCGCAGCCCGCATGATGGACCTGATGGAGGCCCTGCGCCATTCCGGGGCCATGTTCAAGATCGCGCAGCCCGACCAGGAGCACATCATCGGCCCCAGCAGCATCGAGAGCCTGCAAGACCTGTTCATCCTGCCGGACCATGCGCTCACCACGCCCACCACACGGCGCGTGAAGCGGGTGTTCGACGTGGTGCTGGCCGCCCTGCTGCTGGCCACGGCACCGCTGATGCTGCCCTGGCGCCGGGGCCGCCGGGCCGTGGTGCTGGCCTGGTCCGTGCTGCGGGGGCGGCGGTCGTGGGTGGGCTACCACCTGCCCATGCCCCCGGGCCCCAAGCTGCCCCCATTGCCCCCCGGGGTGGCCGTGCCCATCCCCCCCGCCGCCGGCCCGCCGGACGCCCTGGTGCGCATGCGGGCCAACACGTACTACGCCAAGGACTACAGCGTGCTGGTGGACATCATCCACCTGTGGAACCATGTGAAACGGCCCGCGACCGGTGCCCCATAAGGTGCTTCCGTTACCTTTGGCCGGCGCCCCAAAGAGCCTGAACAACGTCCATGTCGCCCACCGATATCCTGCTGCCCAAGATGGGCGAAAGCGTGGCCGAGGCCACCATCACCAAGTGGCTGAAGAACGAAGGGGACCACGTGGAGGCCGATGAGCCCATCGTGGAGATCGCCACGGACAAGGTGGACAGCGAGGTGCCCGCCCCGGAGGCCGGCGTCCTGATCAAGCGCCTGGAGAACGAGGGCGATGTGGTGAAGGTGGGGCAGGCCATCGCGCAGGTGGGCACCGCGGGCGCCACCGCCACCGCCGCACCGGCCGCGCCCACCACCGCCGCCACCCCGGCACCGGACCCCGCCCCCGCGAACGGCCGGCCCGCCGCGGTGCCCGTCGCCGCCACCGGTGGTGCGGTGGAGCGCACCGGCCCCAGCGGCAAGTTCTACTCGCCCCTGGTGCGGAACATCGCCCGCAGCGAGGGCGTCTCCCTGGCCGAGCTCGAAGCCATCGAAGGCACGGGCCACGGCGGGCGGGTGACGAAGAAGGACCTGCTGAACTACCTGCCCGAACGCGGGGCCGGGGACACCGCGACCGCACCCGCGCCCGCACAGGCACAAGCGCCCGCACCGGCACCCGCTGCGGCGCCCCCGCCCCCGCCCGTGAGCACCGCGCCGGGCGACGAGATCATCGAGATGGACCGCATGCGCCGGTTGATCGCCGACCACATGGTGATGAGCAAGCGCACCAGCCCGCACGTGACCAGCTTCGTGGAGGCCGACGTGACCAATTTGGTGCTGTGGCGCGAGCGGGTGAAGAAGGCCTTCGAGCAGCGCGAGGGCGAGAAGATCACCTTCACCCCCATATTCCTGATGGCGATCGTGCAGGCCATCAAGGAGATGCCCCTGATCAACGTGCAGGTGGACGGGTACACCATCATCCGCAAGAAGGACATCAACATCGGCATGGCCGCCGCGCTGCCCACGGGCAACCTGATCGTGCCGGTGATCAAGCAGGCCGACACCCTGAACCTGGTGGGCATGACCAAGAAGGTGAACGACCTGGCCGCCCGCGCCCGGGCCGGCAAACTGCAACCGGACGAGATCCAGGGCGGCACCTACACCATGACCAACGTGGGCACCTTCGGCAACGTGCTGGGCACCCCGGTGATCAACCAGCCGCAGGTGGCGATCATGGCCACGGGCGCCATCCGCAAACGGCCGGCGGTGATCGAGACCCCGCAGGGCGACCTGATCGGCGTGCGCCACATGATGTTCCTCTCCCACGGCTATGACC
>JAVFAQ010000290.1:0-4010 GCA_034002325.1 Flavobacteriales bacterium
GGAAGGCGTGGACCCCGAGCCGGCGAACGCGGTGCTGGTTCCACGTGGAACATCGCCGATCAAACAGCGCGTGAAACTGCATGACATCCAGCACCGGCCACAGGACCGTTTCGCGGACATCGCCCCGCTATCATCCCGGGTCGCCGGGCTGGTCGAGGCCCTCGGCGACCATCGGGAAGAGGTGGTGGAACAGGTGGAGGTGAGCGCCAAGTACGCCGGCTACATGGAGAAGGAACGGAAGCTGGCGGACAAGCTGGGGAAGCTCGGCTCCATTCCGCTTGACCCCGACCTGGATTATGAAAGACTCACGGCCATTTCCACCGAGGCCCGCCAGAAACTCGCCAAGGTGAGGCCCACCGACATGGCCCAGGCCGCGCGGATCAGCGGGGTGTCGCCCGCCGACCTGAGCGTGCTGCTGGTCTATTTGGGCCGATAGACAACCCCATGTTCCACGTGGAACCATCGCCCATGGAGCAGTTGGCCGCTTGCCCGATCTGCGCGTCGAACGACCTGCGCACCTTCCTTGGTGTCACCGACCATTCCGTTTCCCAAGAGGCCTTCCCATTGGTCGATTGCCAAGGTTGCGGCTTCCGCTTCACCAACCCGCGCCCCGGTCCACAGGCGATAGGCCGTTACTATGCGAGCGACGAATACATCTCGCACACCAATGCCGCCCGCACCCTGCGGGACCGGGTGTACCAGCTGGCCCGAAGGCACAACATCCGCAACAAACACCAGCTGGTGCGCCACCACCGGGCGAACGGCCGGGTGCTGGACATCGGGTGCGGAACCGGTGAATTCCTGGCCTACCTCGGCAGCCGCGGCTATATCGTGGAAGGGGTGGAACCCGACCTCGGAGCGCGCGAACAGGCCATCGCCAACCACAGTCTCAACGTGGTGCCTTCCTTGGTCCACGTGCCCGCACGCGAACAGTTCCACGTGGTGACCTTGTGGCACGTGCTGGAACATCTGCACGACCTGCGCGGCACATTGAAGAAGGCCCACGCCCTCATCGAAGACCACGGCCTGCTGATCATCGCCGTGCCCGACCGCGCGAGCTGGGACGCCCTGCACTATGGCGGTGCCTGGGCGGCCTATGATGTGCCCCGCCACCTATACCACTTCCGGCGGAAGGACGTACTGCGCCTGCTGGAAGAACACGGCTTCGAGTCCCTTGAGACACACCGCATGTGGTTGGACGCTTTCTACGTGGCCATGCTCAGCGAACAATATCGCGGGGCCTCCAGGCCCATGGCTTTCATCAAGGGGCTGTTGATCGGCGCCTGGTCCAACCTGGTGGCCTTGTTCACCCGGCGGTGCACCTCAAGCAGCTTGTTCGTGGCCCGTAAGACCAAGATCTGAGGTCCCGAACAGCCCAAGCCTCGATTCGCCCATTTATTTCGCCTCTGGTGCATCTTGGGGCCATTCTGGATGCTCCCTACCATCTTCCCGTCGTTCGTTCACTGGAGGGCAATTCTGGTAGCCGCATGTAATCTTCTGATGGTCAAAAGAATACGCCATAACTCAGCACCGGTTAGGCTTCGGATGCCCGGCCGGGCATCACCCGTACCTTTGCGGCCCATTTCCGCAGACCATGAGCAGCACCACCATCGCCCCGGGCGTGATCGCCCCCATTCTTGAGCAACTCGGGATCCCCACCACCGGCAGCGGTGTGAGCACCGGCACAAAGTGGGCAACGGGCGAGGGGGAGACCATCACCTCGTACTCTCCGGTGGACGGCGCCGTGGTGGGCACGCTGCGGTGTGCGAGCCGGGCGGAGTACGACCAGGTGGTGGCCACGGCCCGGGAGGCCTTCCTGGAGTGGCGCAAATGGCCTGCGCCAAAACGTGGCGAAGTGGTGCGCCAGTTCGCCGATGAACTGCGCCGGCACAAGCACGCCTTGGGCACCTTGGTGAGCTACGAAATGGGCAAGAGCCTGCAGGAAGGGCTGGGCGAGGTGCAGGAAATGATCGACATCTGCGACTTCGCCGTGGGCCTCTCGCGGCAGCTGCACGGCCTCACCATGCACAGCGAGCGGCCCGACCACCGCATGTACGAGCAGTGGCACCCCTTGGGCGTGGTGGGCATCATCACCGCCTTCAACTTCCCGGTGGCGGTGTGGAGCTGGAACAGCGCGCTGGCCTGGGTGTGCGGTGATGTGAGCGTGTGGAAGCCCAGTGAAAAGACACCCCTGTGCAGCATCGCCTGCCAGCGGATCGTCGCCGACGTGCTCGCGCGCAACGGGGCGCCCGAGGGCGTGAGCTGCATCGTGAACGGCGGCCGCGATGTGGGTGAATGGCTGAGCCATGACGGCCGCCTGCCCTTGGTGAGCGCCACGGGCAGCACCCGTATGGGCAAGGCCGTGGGGGCCGCCGTGGGGGCGCGCCTGGGCCGGGCGCTGCTGGAGCTGGGCGGCAACAACGCCATCATCATCAGCGACAAGGCCGACCTGGACATGGCCTTGATCGGATGCGTGTTCGGCGCGGTGGGCACCGCCGGCCAGCGCTGCACCAGCACCCGCCGGCTCATCATCCACGATAAGGTGTACGACACCTTCCGCGACAAGCTGGTGAAGGCCTACGGCCAACTGCGCATCGGCGACCCGCTGGACGAGAACAACCACGTGGGCCCGTTGATCGACCAGGCGGCCGTGGAACATTACCTCAAGGCCCTGGAGGCCGCCAAGGACCAGGGGGGCAAGGCCATCGTGGAGGGCGGCGTGCTCACCGGCGACGCATACGCCACCGGATGCTTCGTGAAGCCCGCCATCGTGGAGGCCCGGCCGGACATGCCCATCGTGCAGGAGGAGACCTTCGCGCCCATCCTCTACCTGCTGCGCTACAGCGGTGATGTGCAGGAGGCCATCGCCATCCAGAACGGCGTGAAGCAGGGCCTGAGCAGCGCCATCATGACCCTTGACCTGCGTGAGGCCGAGGCCTTCCTGGGCGCAGCGGGCAGCGATTGCGGCATCGCCAACGTGAACATCGGTACCAGCGGCGCGGAGATCGGCGGGGCCTTCGGCGGCGAGAAGGAGACCGGCGGCGGCCGCGAGAGCGGCAGCGATGCCTGGAAAGTGTACATGCGTCGCCAGACCAACACCATCAACCACGGCACGCAGCTGCCCCTGGCCCAAGGCATCAAGTTCGACCTGTAAGGCCCGCGGCCGCCCGGTCAAGATCACACGGAAGCGCCCCGTAATGGCCGCGGCCACCGCCGGGCGGCGCCTACTTTCGCCGTCCATGCGCGATCTTCTCGTCCCGCTCGTGGTGCTGCTGGCGCTGGCCGGCTGCCAAGGCCCCCAGGCGCCCGCATTGCGGCCCGGCCCGTGGCACGCCGTGCTGGACATCACCGGGCCCGATGACGAGGTGCCCGTACACCTGCCCTTCCGGTTCGACATGGCCGAGGGGTCCGAGGGCGACCCCGTGATGGTGGTGCGCAACGGCGCGGAAGAGATCGTGGCGCACGAGATCACCGTGCGCGGCGACACCGTGCATGTGCGCATGCCCCTGTACGACTCGGAGTTCCGGTGCCTGCGGGCCGGCGACAGCCTGCTCACCGGCACCTGGCACAACCACTTGCGCGGCACCGACTATGTGCTGCCATTCAGCGCCTTCGCCGGCCAAAGGGACCGCTTCACGCAAGCACCGCCACCGGGCATGGACATCACCGGCGAATGGAAGACACGGATGCACGCCGGCTGCTGTGATTCGTCCATGGCGCTGGGCATCTTCACCCAACAAGGCTCCGCGCTCACCGGCACCTTCGCCACCGAGACCGGCGACCACCGCTTCCTGGAAGGCGTGGTGCGTGGCGATTCCGTGCTGCTGAGCGTGTTCAACGGCTTCCAGGCCAACCTCTTCGCCGCCCGGTGGCGCAATGATTCACTGCTGGGCCGCGTGTATTGGGGCCGCCACGGGCGCGATCGCTGGGAGGCCGTGCAAGAGGCCGGCTTCAGCCTGCGCAACGCCGATTCGCTCACCTTCCTGAAGGAGGAGCACCATATGGTGGCC
>JAVFAQ010000291.1:0-3994 GCA_034002325.1 Flavobacteriales bacterium
ACCTTCCAATTGGAGGCCGATGCCGACCCGGACCAGCCACGCATGCTCATCCACGCCAGCGCCATGATCGGGGCGCAGGTGCAAGCGGTGAGCTGCCACGGCCAGGCCGATGGCGCCATCATCGTGGACAACAGCGGCGGCGCTCCCATCGACATCACCTGGACCGATGAACACGGCGCCGTGGTGGCCACGCACACCGGTGTGACCGGCCCGGTGACCTTGCACGACCTGCCCGCAGGCACTTACCAAATGGCCATCAATGGGCTGGAGTGCCCCGGCATGCAGGCCCTGTTCCATGTGCCGCAGCCCGCCGCCATGGAAGTGGCCGCCACCGTGACGCCGGCCAGCTGCGCCGGGGTCCCTGACGGCCGCATCGAGCTCACCGTGCTGGGCGGTACCGCGCCCCATGCCTTCCTGTGGAGCACCGGCGAGACCGGCCACGTGATCGAGGCGGCCGGCGGCGAACATGCCGTGACCGTGACCGATGCCGCAGGCTGCGTGACCGGGGTGGCCGGCCTGGTGATCGATGCGCCCGCACCGATCCCCGGCGACATCGTGGCACCCCCGGAAGCAGCGCCCTTCGCGGCCGTGGTGTTCCAAAGCACCGCCGCGCCCGGGGTGGCCCATGAATGGGACCTGGGCGACGGGCAGACCAGCGCGCAGCCCGTCACCGTACACAGCTACGCCACGCCCGGCACGTACATGGTGACGCTCACCCTGGACGATGGCGTGTGCCACCGGACGTTGGAGCATGTGCTGGCCGTGGCCGGCAACACCGTGATCGATAACGCCGATGGCCATGGCCTGCGGGCGTGGAGCGCCGAAGGCTGGCTCGTGGTCGAGGGCGACATGCCCGGCCCGATGGCGGTGGAGGTGCTGGACGCCACCGGGCGCACGGTCCACAGCGGCCAGGTGCCCGCCCGTACGCCCACCACGCGGATCGCCACCGTGGGCTGGCCCGCCGGCCTGTACTTCCTGCGGGTGCGGATGGACGAGCACCAGCGCACATTCCCGCTGCCCGTGGTCCGCTGAGGACATCGCACTTCGGAAAGCCCTGCCACCGCGCGGGGCTTTCCCGTTTTGCACCGGGCCGATGCGCCGATCGGGGCCCGATCCGCAACTTCGTGGCCTCGAACGAGCCCATGCTGCGCCGCCTCCACATCCGCAACTTCCTGCTCATCGACGAGGCCGAGATCGAACTGCGGCCCGGCTTCACGGTGGTCACCGGCGAGACCGGCAGCGGCAAGAGCATCCTGCTGGGCGCGCTGGCCCTGGTGATGGGTGAGCGGGCGGAGGCCGGTGCCCTGCACGACCCCGCGCGGCGCTGCGTGATCGAGCTGGAGATGGACGCCACGCCCCTGCGCCCCTGGTTCGACCGGCACGAACTGCCCTGGGAGGAGCCCACCATCCTGCGCCGCCAGCTGGAACCCGGCGGCCGGTCGCGGGCCTTCATCAACGACACGCCCGTGCGGCTCGAACAGCTGCGCGACCTCACCGCACGCTGCGTACACATCCACGGGCAGCACCACGCCCTGTTGCTCAACGACCCGGGCTTCCACCTCGGCGCCATCGACCGGGCGGCCGGGCAGGAGGCCGATGTGCAGGCCTACCGCACGGTGTTCCGGCAGTGGCGCACCGTGCGGGCCGAGCACGACAAGCTCATGGCGGACCAGGTCCGCACCGCCCGGGAACTGGACTTCATGCGCTTTCAACTGGAGGAACTCGATGCCGCGGCATTGCGTGCCGGCGAGGAGGCCGACCTGGCCCAGGCGCTGGAGCGGGCGGCCCATGCCGATGAGATCCGTGCCGCGCTCATGGCCGTGGAACAGGGCATGCAGGACGATGACGGCGTGCTCACGGCCATGGCGCGGATCGTCGGTGGGCTGGAGCGCGCCGCCCGGCATGATGACCAGGTGCGCGCATTGGTCGATCGCCTGCGACCGGTCCGCATCGAGCTGAAGGACATTGCCGCGGAAGCCGCTTCACTGGCCGGCACCGTGGACCAGGACCCGGCCGGGGCCGAACGCCTGCGCGAGCGGCTGGACCTGCTCAATGCGCTCATGCAGAAGCACCGGGTGCCCGGCACGGCGGAACTGATCGGCCTGCGCGACGACCTGCGTGCACGCACCGCGGAAGCCGGGGGGCTGGACGACCGGATCGGGGAACTGGCCCGGGAGGCCGAACGCCTGGGGACCGAGGTGCAGGTGCATGCGCGGCGCCTCTCCAAGCAACGCCATGCCCATGCCGGCGCCATGGCCGGGGCCGTGGAGCGCACGCTGCACGAGCTGGGCATGCCCGATGCCGACTTCCAACTGCGCCTGCACGCCACCGCCGAGCCGGGGCCCGATGGCATGGACTCGGTACAGGCCCTGTTCACCGCCAACCGCGACCGCGCGCCCAGCCCGTTGGAGAAGACCGCATCGGGCGGGGAGCTGTCCCGCGTGATGCTGGCCCTGATCGCCCAAGCGGCCGACGCCTCGGGCCTGGGCACGGTGATCTTCGACGAGGTGGACACCGGCGTGAGCGGCGCCGTGGCCGAGCGCATGGGGGCCCTGATGGACCGCATGGGCCACGGCCGCCAGGTGATCGCCATCACCCACCTGCCGCAGGTGGCGGCGCAGGCCGGCGCGCACCTGGAGGTGACCAAGGCCGTCGCGGGCGAGCGCACCATCACGCGCATCGCGCCCCTGCACGCCGAAGAGCGGGTCGCGGCCATCGCGCGCATGCTCAGCGGGCGCCGCATGAGCAAGGTGGCCATGGAGAACGCCCGTGCCCTGATGGGCCGTAAGTGAACCCCCTCACCGGCGCGGCAGCCCCAGCAGCACCAGCACCGGCAGCAGTACCAGGTCCGTGAGGCTGGCCACCATCAGCGTGATGCACACCAGCAGGCCCATGTGCTGCGCCGTGCCCAGGCTGGAGGCCAGCAGCGGTGCGAAGCCCGCCAGCAGCAGCAGCGTGGTCACCACCAGGGCCTTGCCCACCGAGAGCATGGTGCGCTTCATGGCGTAGGGCAGGCTGCGGCCCTTGCCCATTTCGATCCGCAGCTTGGCCAGCATGTGGATCGTGTCGTCCACCGCGATGCCGAAGGCGATGGTGAAGATCATGGCGGTGGACACCTCCAGGTGCATGCCCGCCACGGTCATGCAGGCGGCCACCACCAGCAGGGGCAGCATGTTGGGCAGCAGGGCCACCACGGTCATGCGTGCGTTGCGGAAGGCCAGCGCCATGGTGAGGGCCACGAGCAGAAAGGCCAGCGCCAGGCCGCGCAGCATGCTTCGGCTCATGGCCACGTTGCTGCGGTCGATCATGTGGGCCATGCCGGTGGGGTGGAAGGCGATGGCTGCCGGGGTGCGTTCGCGGGCGAAGGCGGCGATCTCCTCGGCGCGTCGCAGGTGGCGGCGGCCACCGTCGTCCGCCACACGGCCGGTGATCCGCGCCAGGCGGCCGTCCGCGCTCACCAGCATGGCCATCCGGTCACGGCCCAGGAAGGTCTCGGCGCGGCGTACCAGGCGCGCGGTCTCCTCGGGGCTGTCGGGCAGGGTGAAGTAGGCCGGGTCGCCGCCGTTGAAGGCCTTGTTGAGCGCGCGCACCACGGTGACCGGCGAGAGCACCGCCCGCACCCCGTAGGCCTGCTCCAGCCGGTCCTGCACGGTGGCCATGGCCGCCAGGTGACGGTGGTCCCATGCGCTGCCGCTGTCCAGCACGGCCACTTCCATCTCGTAGGGCCGCACCCCGCCGAAGGTCTCCTCCAGCCAGCGGTAGTCCTGCTTCTGCGGGTCATGGTCGGCCCAATCGCCCAGCAGATGGTTGTCCACCGGCATGCGCGGCACGATCAGGGCGCAGGCCACGGCCAGCGCGGCGAAGGCCACGGGGATGCGGCGTCGATGGCGCAGCACGAAGCGGAACAGCCGGTGCAGCAGCGGGTACCAGGCGGTGGTCTGCTCGCGGTGCGTGGCGGCCACGGGGGTGCGCACCAGCAGCAGCACGGCCGGCA
>JAVFAQ010000292.1:0-3993 GCA_034002325.1 Flavobacteriales bacterium
GATCTCGTGGGACGATGCCCGCACCCTGTTCCATGAGTTCGGCCACGCGCTGCACGGCCTGCTCAGCGACGTGGAGCACCCGTACTTCAGCGGTACCAGCGTGCCGCGCGACTTCGTGGAGTTCCCCTCGCAGTTCTTCGAGAACTGGATGATGCACCCCGAGGTGATCGCCAACTACGCGCGCCACCACCGCACCAACGAGCCGATGCCCGCCGCGCTGGTGGAGAAGCTGCGCGCGAGCGCCACCTTCAACCAGGGCTACGCCACCACGGAGTACCTGGCCGCCGCCGCGCTGGACATGGCCTGGCACACGCTGCCCGCCACGGCGCCCGAGGTGGAGGACCCGCTGGCCTTCGAGGCCGAGGTGATGGCGCGCCATGGCTTCATCCCCGAGCTGGTGCCGCCCCGCTACCGCACGCCGTACTTCAGCCACATCTGGGGCGGCGGGTACAGCGCCGGCTACTACGCCTACCTGTGGGCCGAGGTGCTCGAGGCCGACGCCTACACCTGGTTCACGGCCAACGGCGGCCTCTCGCCCGCGGCCGGCGAGCGCTACCGCGGCACCATCCTGGCCGTGGGCGGCAGCAAGGAGCCCGCCGGGCAGTACCGCCAACTCACCGGGCGCGATCCCGATGTGGCGCCGCTGCTGCGCAAGCGCGGGCTGGACTGACGGGGCGGGGGGCGTTGTTGATAATCCCCCGCGATCGTTGATAACCGCACCCGGGTCGCGCCGGTGGTCGCCGACGCCGATCCGCTACCTTCGTGCCACGCTGCGGAACCCTTGTCGTTATTGGGCTTCCGTCCACCCACATGAGCGGGAACACGAGCTATAGCGAGGAGAACATCCGGTCGCTCGACTGGAAGGAGCACATCCGGCTGCGGCCGGGCATGTACATCGGCAAGCTGGGCGACGGCAGCAGCTTCGACGATGGCATCTACATCCTGCTGAAGGAGGTGCTGGACAACTGCATCGACGAGTTCGTGATGGGCCACGGGCGCAAGGTGGAGATCACCGTGAAGGACGGCCGCGTGGAGGTGCGCGACTACGGCCGGGGCGTGCCCCTGGGCAAGGTGGTCGATGTGGTGAGCAAGATCAACACCGGCGCGAAATACGACAGCAAGGCCTTCAAGAAGAGCGTGGGCCTCAACGGCGTGGGCACCAAGGCGGTGAACGCCCTGAGCACCTACTTCAAGATCGAGAGCGTGCGCGAGGGCCAGCTCAAGCGCGCCGAGTTCGACCGCGGGGTGCTGCGCAAGGACGAGAAGCTGCAGAAGACCGAAGAGCGCAACGGCACGCGCGTGACCTTCGAGCCGGACACCGAGATGTTCCGGAACTACCAGTACCGCGACCAGCACATCGAGCGCCTGCTCTGGAACTACTGCTACCTCAACACCGGCCTCACCATCTGGTACAACGGCCGTCGCTTCCACAGCGAGAACGGCCTGCTGGACCTGCTCACCACCAAGATGGACGGGGAGCCGCTGTACCCGATCATCCACCTCAAGGGCGACGACATCGAAGTGGCCCTCACCCACGCCAACCACTACGGCGAGGAGTACTACAGCTTCGTGAACGGCCAGCACACCACCCAGGGCGGCACCCACCAGGGCGCCTTCCGCGAGGCGGTGGCCAAGACCATCAAGGACTTCTTCAAGAAGGACTGGGAGGCCGGCGACGTGCGTACCGGCATCGTGGCCGCGGTGAGCGTGAAGGTGATCGAGCCGGTGTTCGAGAGCCAGACCAAGACCAAGCTCGGATCGCTGGAGGTGGAACCCGGCGGCCAGAGCATGCGCGGCTTCGTGGGCGACTTCATGGGCCGCGAGCTGGACAACTTCCTGCACAAGCACCCCGAGGTGGCCGAGGTGATCCAGGCGCGCATCCTGCAGAACGAGCGCGAGCGCAAGGAGCTCAGCGGCATCCGCAAGCTGGCCCGCGAGCGTGCCAAGAAGGCCAGCCTGCACAACCGCAAATTGCGCGATTGCCGCATCCACCTCAACGATCCGAAGAAGGACGAGCGCAAGGAGCTCACCACCTTGTTCATCACCGAGGGCGACAGCGCCAGCGGCAGCATCACCAAGAGCCGCGACGTGAACACCCAGGCCGTCTTCAGCCTGAAGGGCAAGCCGCTGAACTGCTACGGCCTCACCAAGAAGGTGGTGTACGAGAACGAGGAGTTCAACCTGGTGCAGGCCGCGCTCAACATCGAGGACGGCATGGACGGCCTGCGGTACAACCGCATCGTGATCGCCACCGATGCCGACGTGGACGGCATGCACATCCGCCTGCTGCTGCTCACCTTCTTCCTGCAGTTCTTCCCCGACGTGGTGAAGAACGACCACTTGTACATCCTGCAGACGCCGCTGTTCCGCGTGCGCAACAAGAAGGAGACGATCTACTGTTACAGCGACGAGGAGCGGCAGCGGGCCATCCTGAAGCTGGGCCGCAACGCGGAGATCACCCGCTTCAAGGGCCTGGGCGAGATCAGCCCCGACGAGTTCAAGCACTTCATCGGCGAGGACATCCGGCTGGAGCCCGTGATGATCACCAAGGAAGCCGCCGTGCAGGACCTGTTGGGCTTCTACATGGGCAAGAACACGCCCCAGCGCCAGGAGTTCATCATCGGCAACCTGGTGGTGGAGAAGGACCTGGCGGAAGCGGCCAACGGCACCGCCGGGCAGTCGGACGCCCTGCAGGCGATCGCGCGCAAACTGGACGAGGTGGAGATCGATGCGTAACGTGCGGGGCATGGTGGCACGGGCGTGGTGCGAT
Source organism: Flavobacteriales bacterium (assembly GCA_034002325.1). Taxonomy (GTDB): domain Bacteria; phylum Bacteroidota; class Bacteroidia; order Flavobacteriales_F; family PHOS-HE28; genus PHOS-HE28. Next base: position 2,771 of record JAVFAQ010000292.1, read on the forward strand.
GCAGCGCGGGCCGGGGCGGTGGGGCCGCGGGCCGCGCGCACCGCGGCGCTGTGGAGCCTGGTGGCCATGCTCGCGTGGGCGCACGGCGCGGGCACGTGCAGCGCCCAGGCCACCGGCACCCTGCGCCTGTTCATCACCCCCGATGCCGGCATGCGCTACGTGCTGGACGGGAAATACCGCCTGAGCGACCGCGAGCTCACCCTCGCCGAAGGGCCGCACCGCTTCGTGTTCTGGGCGCCGGAGCGCTCCATGCTCGACACCGTGCTGCACGTGCGGGCCGGCGCGCACCAGGAGTTCCACGCGCACCTGTTCCACTCCATGGAGGCGATCGCGCATCGCGAGGCCATGCACCGCCACGAGCGCGGCCGCCGCTGGGGCCTGGCGCTGCCACCGGCCATCACCGCCGGCGCCGCGGCCTGGACGGTGGTCTCCATCGTGAACTGGGGCCGTCGCCACCAGGAGCTCAACGACCTGCGGCAGGCCTACCGCACCACGTCCGTGCCCGACCAGCTCACCTCCCTCAAGCACGATCAAGTGCCCGCCGCCAAGGACGCCTTCAACAAGGCCCGCACCATGGCCTACGTGAGCACCGGCGTGCTGGTGCTCAGCGCCGGGGCCACCGCCTGGTTCCGCCAGCGCGTCGCCCGCAGCCGTCCGCCCGCGTTCGAGGACCGCGAGCGCATCCGCTTCGAGGGCCTGGTGTTCCACGCCGACCCGCTCACCGGCCAAGGGGCATGGGCCGCCGGCCTCACCGTTCCCATCCGATGAAGCCCACCCTGCGTTACCTGCCGTGGGCGGCCCTGTGCCTGGCGCTGGCCGGCTGCTACAAGGACGAGGTGGACCCGGCCGCCATGAACGACAACCCCTTCGATCCCGAATATGCCGGGCCGCCCGTGTTCGGCATCGATTCCACCGCATTGGTGGAGATCGACGCCGGCGGCATCACGCTGTTCATGCAGGACTTCCACATCCGTGTGCATGAGCATCTGTTCCTGGCCCCGGCGGCCTATTCCGTGCAGGTGGTGGACCAGCACGACGGCACCGCCCACACCGTGTCGCCCACGGTGCCCGGGCACTGCATCTACCGCCGCGCGCCCGTGCAGGACGAGGAGGTGTGCCTGGAGCTGCGCCTGATGAACAGCGCGAGCACGTCCCGGCCCGAGACCCATTGCGCCACCCTGTGATGAGCCAAGAGAAAGAACCGAACAAGGACCCCGCCGAGC
>JAVFAQ010000293.1:0-3982 GCA_034002325.1 Flavobacteriales bacterium
GCGTACGCGAAGGAGCAGCCCAATGCGCTGCCGTCGCCCAGCAGGCGGCGGAAGTGGGGCAGGTCGTGCGGTGTGCTGATGATCAGCACCTCGCGGATGCCCGCAGCGAGCAGGGTGCTCAGCGGGTAGTAGATCATGGGTTTGTCGTACACCGGCATGAGCTGCTTGCTCACGGCCAGGGTGAGCGGGTGCAAACGGGTGCCGGAGCCGCCGGCGAGGATGATGCCTTTCATGGTGCTTCGGTGGGTCTTGGTCCTGCTTCCAGGTCGGCTCGGGGTTCCTCGGCCGGCGCATCGAGCTTCAGTTCCATCATGCTCAGTTCGTCCTCCTCGTCCATGATCTCCAGCAGCGGCCCGCCGAACTCCTTGGTGGCCGCGCCCTTGTTCAGGCCCAGCACCAGGGCCGGCAGCACCAGCAGGTTGGTGAGCATGGCCACCATCAGGGTGATGGTGGTGAGCACGCCCATGGCCTTGATGCCGCCGAAGTGGGAGAAGGCGAACAGGCCGAAGCCCGCCAGCAGCACGGCGCTGGTGTAGATGATGCCCACGCTCACCTCGCGGGTGGCGCGGTCCACGGCGAAGGCGCGGTCGTTGTTGCTGAGCTTGAGCTCCAGGCGGTAGCGGGCCAGGAAGTGGATCGCGTTGTCCACCGCGATGCCCAATGCGATGCCGAACACCAGCATGGTGCTGGGCTTGATGGGGATGTGCAGGTAGCCCATGATGCCGGCGGTGAGCAGCAGCGGGATCATGTTGGGCACCATGGCCACCACCATGATGCGCAGCGAGCTGAACAGCAGGGCCATCATGCCCATGATGATCACCACGGCCCAGAACAAACTGGTGATCAGGTTCTCCACCAGGTAGCTGCTGCCCTTGAGGAAGACCACGCAGGTGCCGGTGAGGGTGACCAGGTAGTTGTCCGGCGGGAAGATGCCGTCCACCTGGGTGCGCAACCGGCCCAGCAGCTCGTCCATGCGGGTGGTGCCCACATCGGCCATCTGCACGGTGACGCGGGTGATGGAGCGGGTGCTGTCGATGAAGGCGCGGGCCATGGACTGCTTGTCGTTCGCGCCCTCGAGGTAGGGCATGATGAAGGGCTTGTCCGTGCCGGTGAGCAGCGCGTAGCGGTCGGGCGAGCCGCTGTAGAACGCCTGCCGGGTGAACTTCACGGCATCGGCGATGCTGATGGCGGTGCTGAACTGCGGGTAGGTGGCCAGGGTGTCCTCGAGCCGCACGATGCGCTTGAGGGTGGCATCGCGCAAGGCCCCGCCCTTGCGCTTGGTGTCGATCACCACTTCCAGGGGCATCACGCCCTTGAAGTTGCGCTCGAAGAACCGCAGGTCCGTGAGCACGGTGCTGTCTTCCGGCAGGTCGTCCACGATGCGGCTCTCGTCCTTCATGCGCAGGATGCCGAAGCAGGCCACCACGGTGAGCAGCGCGGTGATGGAGTAGATCAACGGGCGGCGGGTGTGGGACATGCGCACGATCCATTCCACGGTGCGGTCCAGCCAGCGGCGGTCCAGGTGGCTCAGGTGGCGCTTCTTCGGCGGGGGGAAGAAGCTGAAGAGCACCGGGATCAGCAGCATGCTCAGCACCCACAGCACCATGATGCCGATGGTGGCCACCCAGCCGAACTCGATCAGGGTGTCGCTCTTGGTGAGGCAGAAGGTGGTGAAGCCCACGGCCGTGGTGGCGTTGGTGAGGAAGGCGGCGGCGCCGATGCGGCTGATGACGCGCTGCAGGGCCTTGATCTTGTTGCCGTGGCGCACGTACTCGTAGTGGTAGGCGTTGATCAGGAACACGCAGTTGGGCACGCCGGTGACGATCACCAACGGGGCGATGACCGATTGCAGGATGGTGATGCGGTAGCCCAGCAGCTCCATGGCGCCGAAGCTCCACACCACGCTGATGGCCACCACGCCCAGGCAGATCCAGGTGACGCGCCAGCTGCGGAAGAACAGCAGCAGCAACAGGCCGCAGAGGAAGAGGCTGGCGGCCATGAACACGGGCATCTCGGCCTTCACCAGGCCGGTGGTCCGCACGCGGATCCAGGGCAGCCCGCTCACGTGGGTGGTGATGCCGGTGGTGCGGCGGAAGGTCTCCACGCGGTCGGCGATCTCGCCCACGGCCCGCTCCCGGTCGTCCGTGTCGAAGAGCGGGGCGTTCACGAAGACCATCATCAGGCTGGCCTTGGTGCTGTCGTTGTACAGCAGCCCGTCGTAGAAGGGCAGTGACCGCACCCGGGCCAGCAGGGAGTCCATCCCGGCCTGGTCCGCGGGGGGCTCCTGCATCACGGGCCGCACGGCGAAGCGCGGCGGGTCGTCCTCGCGCACCAGTTCGTACAGGTTGGCCTCGCTGAACACGCTGTCCACCCCGTGTACCTGGCGCAGGCCGCGGCCCAGCTCGTGCCAGGCGCGGAAGTTCTCGGCGGTGTAGAGCGCGCCGCCCTCCACGCCCACCACGATCACGTTGCCGTCCTCGCTGAACTGCTGGAGGAAGCGCTGGTACTCCACGTAGGCGCTGTCCGTGCGGGGCAGCAGGCCGCCATGCTTGTAGTTCATGCCCACCCGGGCGGCGCGGAAGCCCATGAAGCCGGTGATCAGCACCACGCCCACCAGCACCGCGATCCGGTTCCGCAACACCCTATTGGCCAGCCACGCCCACATGCATGTCCCGCGTGGCCGCCATCGGGGGCCGGGGAAGGCGCAAAGGTGCGAATTGCGGGGGGAAGCGCCGTGCCGGGGCGTGCCCGCCACCGGTCGAGCGGGGCGGCCGGGCGGCGTGCCCGGGTCGGAATGATATTGGTCGGGATCGGGAAAAAGATCTATCTTCGCAGCCCATTTTCCGGGTTTCACCCGGCGTAAAGCTCTGATACCGTGGCATCAACGACCCACACCACCAGCATGGCCAACGCGGCCACCGTGCAGCCGGAATGGCTGCTCGTGGATGCTGAGAACGAAGTGCTCGGCCGCCTGGCCAGCAAGGTGGCCATGCTCGTGCGCGGCAAGCACAAGCCCACCTTCACCCCGCACGTGAACTGCGGCGACCACGTGATCGTGATCAATGCGGACAAGGTGCGCCTCACCGGCAGCAAGCTGGACGACAAGGAGTACCAGCGCTACAGCCTGTACCCCGGGGGCCAGCGGCGCGAGACGGCCCGCAACCTCAAGGCCCGCCGCCCCGAGGCCCTGGTGGAGATCGCCGTGCGCGGCATGCTCCCGAAGAACCGCCTGGGGCGCCGCCTCTTCAACAACCTGCACGTGGTGGCGGGCACCGCGCACAAGCACGAGGCCCAGAAGCCCCGCGCGCTCGACCTGAACACCATCAAGTAAAGCATGGATCGCACCATCAGCCTGGGCCGCCGCAAGACCGCCGTGGCCCGCGTGACCCTCACCCCCGGCAGCGGCGAGGTGTTCGTCAACGGCCGTGAGGGGAAGGAGTACTTCCCGGTCACCGTCCAACAGTTCAAGATCGTCCAGCCCTTCAAGCTCACCGGCACCGAGGGGCAGTACGATGTCACCGCCCGCATCCATGGGGGCGGCATCACCGGCCAGGTGGAGGCCCTGCGCCTGGGCATCGCCCGCGCGCTGGTGGCGATCGACGCCGAGCACAAGCCCAAGCTCAAGGCCGAGGACCTGATGACCCGCGACCCCCGCGCCGTGGAACGCAAGAAATTCGGCCGCAAGAAGGCCCGCAAGCGCTTCCAGTTCAGCAAGCGTTGATCATGCACATGCTCCGGCGGTGGCCCTGGCCGCCGCCGGCTCAGCATCCAATCCCGCCGGACCGCCATGCGGCGCTACCGGCGGGATGCCTGGAACAGGAACAAGGAAAGTGAGCACACACACAGAACAACAATAGCATGGCCCGTCCCGATTTCGACCAACTGCTGGAAGCCGGCGTCCACTTCGGCCACCTCAAGCGCAAGTGGAACCCCAACATGGCCCCCTACATCTTCGCCGAGAAGAAGGGGATCCATAGCATCG
>JAVFAQ010000294.1:0-3976 GCA_034002325.1 Flavobacteriales bacterium
GCCCCGGGCGGCGCTTGAACTTGTAGCTCACCTCCACGCTGAGGAAGCCCAGCGTGTCCAGCAGGCCGGGGTTGCCGCGGCGGCTGGTGCCCGCCCCGCGCGTGCCGTCGGTGCCCTGGCCCGTGGGATCGCTGATGTAACGGGCCATCGCCTGCCGCACCGGGTCGTTCGGGAAGGCCGCTTCGATCTCCGCGTGCGTGGCGTAGCGGTCGCTCACATCGTCGATCCGGTCGTTCATGAACATCACGTACTGGTACTCCAGGCCCAGGCTGATCGCGCGCGTGAGCATGTAGCGCACGCCCGTGCCGGCGGGTATGGCCAGGTGGAAGGGCGATGGCCCGCGGCGCGCGTGGCCGTTCTCCGGGTCGCCCGCGCCCTCGGTGTGCCAGGCGTAGAGGTCGGTCTCGTACGTGCCGTCGCGCTCGATGGGCCGTGCGCCGGGCGTGCCCGCGGGGGCGTCGCGCGTGGTGCCGTCCGGCCAGAAGTGGTAGCGGCTTCCCGGGTGCGCATCGCCCCGGAAGAGATCGGCCTTGGGGCGCCCGTGGTACACGCCGACGCCGATGTGGAAGTACATGAAGAAGCGCTGCTGGAAGAGCGGGCGGTACGGTTCGCGGTAGGCGTTGAGCACCAGGTGGCCCGACAGGCCCAGCAGGTCGTTGCGGAAGCCCAGCCCCCGGCCCAGGTTGCGCATGTCGGCCGGGGCCATGCCGGCGATCGGGGCGCGCTCGTCGTAGCCCGCGCGCAGCCAGCTGAACCGGGCCTCGGCGGTGAGCGAGCGCGTCACGTACCGCTTCGGGTTGTTGATGAAGTCGCGCACGGTCACCGAGATGCCGGGCCGCGCACTGTTCCATTGCACGGCGCCGTGGTGGTTGCCCAGGTCGCCGTAGTACAGCACCGTGCCCGTGGCCAGGCCCACCTCCAGGTTGCGCTGCGCCATGGTGCCATGGGCGGCGAGCAGTACGGTGGCGAGCAGGAGGTGGCGCATGGGCGGTGGTCCATCAGGTAGACGGCGATCGGCCGCCGGGTTGCCTGCGGGGCGGTGCCGCGATGTGCGCGGGCTTGGGGTCCTACCGCTCGCCGAAGATGGCCGTGCCGATGCGCACCATGGTGCTGCCGGCGGCGATGGCGATGGGCGCGTCGCCGCTCATGCCCATGCTCAAGGTGTCGAAGCCCGGCCCCCCGTGCGCCGTGCGCAGCTCGTGGAACAGGGTCCGCAGCCCGTTGAACTCCCCGGCCACCTGCGCCTCGTCCGGCGTGTGGGTGGCCATGCCCATGAGCCCGCGCAGGCGCACGTGGGGCCACGGTGCCCGGTCGTGTGCGGTATGCATCAGCGCGCGCGCCTCCTCGGCGGTGAGGCCGTGCTTGGTGCTTTCCCGGGCGATGTGCACCTGCAGCAGCACGTGTACGGTGCGTTCCATGGCGGCCGCGCGCTTCTCGATCTCGTCGAGCAGGCGCGCGCTGTCCACGCCATGCACCAGATGCACGAAGGGCAGCACGTGCCGCACGTTGCTGCGTTGCAGGTGGCCGATGAAATGCCAGCGGACATCATCGGGCAGTTGCGGCGCCTTCTCGCGCAGTTCCTGCGGATAGTTCTCCCCGAAGTCGCGATGGCCCAGGTCGTACAGGGCCTGCACCTCCCGGGCCGTGCGGGTCTTGCTCACCGCCACCAGGGCCACGTGGGGTGGCAGTCCGGCCTTCACGGCGGCGTAGCGTTGAGCGAGCAGGCCCTTGTCCATGGTCAACGGTCGGGGTCCAGCGGGTACACCACCAGGCCGCTGCGCAATTTGGGTTCGATCCACGTGCTCTTGGGCGGCATGGTGGCGCCGGCATCGGCCACGGCCATCAGTTCGTCGAAGCCCACCGGGTGCAGGTGGAAGGCGGCGGCGGCCAGGCCGTTGGCCACGCGGCGCTCGAGTTCGTCGGTGCCGTGGGTGCCGGGCACGAAGTCCACGGCGGGGTCGGTGCGCGGGTTGTGGACGTGGAGCAGGGGGGCCAGCACCAGTTCGCCGAGGCGGGCGGGGTCCAGGCGCTGTGCGGGCCCGTAGGTGGGCGGTGGCGGCGGCAGCTCCAGGGCATGCCACCCGCCGGCGGTGCGCACGGCCACCACGCCCGGCGCGGCTTCCGGCCCGTTCGTGGGGCGCAGGCGGCCGGTGCGGCCCAGCGCGCGCAGGAAGGCGGCCTCGTCCATGCCGTTGAGGCCGGCCACGGTGCGGTCGAAGTTGAGGATGTGCAGCTGGCTGCGCGGCACGATGCAGGCCAGGCACCACGCGGCGGGGTGTTCGTCCCGTGCGCCGCGCCGGGCCGCGAGGCGCGCGCTGGAGGCCATGCGGTGGTGGCCGTCGGCGATGTACAGGGCGGGGATGCGCGCGAAGGCGGCGAGCAGGGCCTTGTGCAGGGCGGGGTCGTCGATGGGCCACAGGCGGTGCCGTACGCGGTCGGTGGTGGTGTAGTCGTACTCGGGCCGGGTGGTGGCCACCGGGGCGATCAGCGCGGCCCAGTCATCGCCGGGTGTGGCGAGCAGCACGGGTTCGGCGTTGATGCCGATGGTGTCCAGGTACTCGGCGAAGAGGTCCTCGCGCGCGGCGAGGGTCTGCTCGTGCGCCTTGATGCGGCCCGCGTGGTAGTCCGCCACGCTCACCCCGGCGATCAGGCCGAAGGAGGCGATGCCGCGCGCGCGCTGCTCGTACAGATGGAAGCAGGGCCGTTCGTCGCGCTGCATGTTCTCCTCCTCGCCGCGGAAGCGGTCGAACGCGGTGCGCACCGCCCGGAACCGTTCATCGCGGGGGCAGGTGGGGGAGAGGCCGGGCGGGTGGATCACATGCAGGAAGGTGAAGGGGTTGCCCTGGAGCTTTTCCGCCAGCTGCTCCTCGGTATAGCTCACATAGCTGCGGCTGGCCACCAAGTGGGCCTTGTCCGCCACCGGCCGCCAGGCGCGGAACGGGCGCAGGGCGATCATTCGCCGGCCGGGATGGTGGCGCGCCAGGCGACGATCCGCTCCACCAGCTCCTGGCCGATCCGTTCCTGGGCCTCGGCGGTGGCCGCGCCGATGTGCGGGCTCAGCGACAGGGCGGGGTGGGTGAGCAGGTCGGTGCGGGGCACGGGCTCGTTGGTGAACACGTCGAGGGCGGCGGCCTTCACCTGGCCGCCGGCGAGGGCGGCCAGCAGGGCGTCCTCGTCCACGCTGCCGCCGCGCGCGGTGTTCACGATCACCACCCCCGCCTTGGTGCGGGCCAGTTCATCGGCGCCCAGCACGGGGCGGCCGTCGGCTTGTGACGGCACGTGCAGGCTGATGGCATCGGCCCGGCCGAGGAGCTCGTCCAGTCCGGTCTTTTCCACCGGCACGCGCAGGGTGGTGCCGCCCACCTCCATGTCCAGGGCGTCCACATCCACGTAGCCGTCGGTGTACACCACGCGCATGCCGGCGCCCAGGGCGTAGCGGGCCGTCCACTGGCCGATGCGGCCGAAGCCGATCACCCCGAGGGTGCGACCGCGCAGCTCGCCGCCCTTGCCGCAGGCCTTCTTCAGTTCCTTGAAGCGGACGGCGCCCTCGGTGGGCATGGCGCGGTTGGACCGGTGCAGCTCGCGCATCAGGCCGAAGAGGTGCGCCATCACCAGCTCGGCCACGCTGATGCTCGATGCCGCCGGGGTGTTGATCACTTCGATGCCCTTGCCGCGCGCGTACGCCACGTCGATGTTGTCCACCCCCACGCCGCCGCGCCCGATGAGCTTCAGCCCCGGGCAGGCGTCGATCAGCTCCTGCCGCACCTTGGTGGCGCTGCGCACCAGCAGCACGTCCACCTGTTCGGCATTGATGTGGGCCGCGAGCCGCTCCTGCGGAACGCTGTCGGTGGTGGTCTTGAACCCTTCGGCCTCCAGGGCCTTGCGGGCGCTCTCGGCGATCCCGTCGTTGGCGTGTATGCGCATGGTGAAAGCCGGCGTCCTCGGCGCCGGTGGTTTGGTCTATCCGTTCTTTCGG
>JAVFAQ010000295.1:0-3970 GCA_034002325.1 Flavobacteriales bacterium
CCTCGGGCGGCAAGCGGGCGCTGGCGCAATCGGTGTTCCAGCTCGGCGGCAATTCGGGCTCGGCGATCGGGCCGCTGCTGGCGGCGGCGGTGGTGGTGCCGTTGGGGCAGAAGCACGTGGGCTGGTTCGCCGTGCTGCCGCTGATCGCCATGGTGGTGCTGTGGCGCGTGGGCCGCTGGTACCTGCGCATGATGGCCATCCGCGCGCACCGCCTGGCCAAGCACCCGCCGCCCGCCACCCGGAAGCTGCCCCGCCGCCAGGTGCTGGGCGCCGTGCTGGTCCTGCTGGCGCTGATCTTCTCCAAGCAGTTCTACGTGGCCAGCATGACCAGCTACTACACCTTCCACCTGATGGGGAAGTTCGGCACCCCGGTGCAGGGCGCGCAGGTGCAACTGTTCCTCTTCCTGCTGGCGGCGGCCGTGGGCACGTTGATCGGCGGGCTGCTGGCGGACCGCGTGGGCTACCGCACCATCATCCGGGCCTCCATCCTCGGCGCGGCGCCCTTCACCCTGGCCATGCCGTGGGCCAACGCCTTCTGGACGCCGGTGCTGGCGGTGTGCGCCGCGCTGGTGCTGGCCAGCGCCTTCTCGGCCATCCTGGTGTACGCGCAACTGCTCATCCCCGGCCGCGTGGGCATGGTCAGCGGGCTGTTCTTCGGTTTCGCCTTCGGGATGGCCGGCGTGGGCAGCGCGGTGCTGGGCGCCCTGGCCGATGCCACCAGCATCGACACGGTGTTCGTGGTGTGCGCCTTCCTGCCGTTGATCGGGCTGCTGTGCGCCTTCCTGCCGGATGAGCGGCGGGTCCGGGAAGGGCCCGTGGGATAAATTGCCGCCCATGGCGCGCTCGATGCTGCGGTTGCTGCTGGCCGGATGCCTGGCCCACCTGGCCTTCCACGGCGTGTTCCAGGCCCTGCGCAGCGAGGCGGTGTACCATGCCACCCTGGGCCGGGTCTCGGTCAATTACGAGCGCTCCGGCACGTGGGACGCCCCGGTGATCACCACCGTGCGCAAGCCGTTCACGGCGATGGACGAGAGCGGGCTCACGAACTGGGACGCCGGGCTGTACAGTTGCATCGCCCGGCGGCTCTACGTGCCGGAGGAGGCGTGCCATGGCCGCACGCGCGCGGCGTTCTTCCCGCTCTTCCCCCTGGTGTGGCGATGGACGGGCGCGTCGGCCGCGGGCATGGCGCTGCTCAATGCGCTGTTGTTCATCGGGTCCCTGGCGTTCCTGGCGGTGCGGCTGATGGGCCCGGGCCATCCACGGCTGCTGGCCACGTACGCGGTGCTGGTGGCCGCGCCCTCCACGGTGATCTTCCGCATACCGTACACCGAGGCGCTGTTCATGGCGGCGATGACCGTGGCGGCCTGGGGCATGCTGCGCGGGCGTTACGGCCTGTACTTCGCGGGGGCGCTGCTGGTGGCCATGGTGCGGCCGGCATCGGTCATCGTGATGGTGGCCATCGTGCTCGCCGGCCTGTGGGCGCAAGCCGGGCGGCGCTCGTGGCGGTCCGCTGCGGGGTCCGCCGTGCGCTGGGCCCTGCCGTTCGCCCTGGGCCACGTGGCGGCCCTCACCGTGCAGCGGCTCTCCTCGGGTTCGTGGACGGCCTTCCGCGATGCGATCGGCCATTGGGAGGGCGGGCTGCGGGCCATCACCGGCATCACCGACTGGTCGCAGGAAGGCTTCGGGCTGAACGTGTTCACCTTGTGCTTCGTGTGCCTGCCGGCGCTGGCGGCCATCGTCGCCGGCCTGCGCAAGGGCCCGCCCCCTGCCGGCGCACCGTACGACCCGCGCCGCCACCTCATCGCCGCATCGCTGCTCTACGTGGCGGGCATCCTGCTGTTCACGGTGCTCACTTCCGCGGGCAACCTCCACAGCTTCTTCCGGTTCGTGCTGGCCTCGCCGTTCTTCCACATCCTCGTGCTGGCATGGATGGCGCGTGCGCCCGGCAGCCGCCCGGTGCATGGGGCCTGGCCGGTGGTGGTGCCGGTGGTGGCCGCTGCGGCGCTGCTCACGTGGGCGCCCTACGGCGGCGACCGCCTGGCCTTCCCGTTCGCCGGGCTGTACCTCTGGGCGGCGGCGGCGCTGTTCCTGCACGCCATGCACCGCCTGCCCCGGCCGGTGGTGGCCGGCGGCACCGCGCTGCTCGTGGCGCTGGGCCTGGTGTGGACGGCCTACCTGATGAACATGTACCTGTCCAACGGGTGGATCTTCACGTGAGGGTCACAACCCGGCGTTCAGCAATTTGCCGCTGCCGATCAGCTTGTGCAGGTGCGGGCGGATGAGCGCGCTGCGCATGGCCTCGATGTGGCCCGTATGATGGCAGTCACTGCCGGCCAGCTCGTAGAAGCCGGCGTCCACCATGCGCTCGGCGATCCGCTTGGCCTGCGGACCGTAGGCCCCGGCCAGGGCCACGATGTTCAGTTGGAAGAGCACGCCGCGCTCCTTGAGCTGCTCGAACTTGCTGAAATCATTGTACCAGAAGCCGTAGCGCTCGGGGTGGGCCAGCACCGGCCGGTAGCCCATGGTCTGCATCTGGAACACCACGGTGCCCAGGATGGCCGGCTCGCTGATGAAGGGCATCTCGAAGAGCAGCAGGTCGTTGCCGAAGGTGAGCACTTCGCGCGCGGCCACCTTGCGCTCCAGCTCGTGGTCCAGGTAGTACTCGGCGGCGGCCTCCACGGTGATGTCCAGGCCCACGCGCTGCACTTCGGCGCGCAGCTTCTCCAGGCCGCCGAGGATGATCTCACGCGTGTTGCGGTAGCCGTCGGCCATGCTGTGCGGGGTGGTGATCACCTTGCGGTAGCCCAGCTCGCGCATGGCGGAGAGGAGCTCGATGCTCTGCTCCAGGGTCTGGGCGCCGTCGTCGATGCCCGGGATGAAGTGCGAATGCACGTCGGTGCCCAGCACGGCGAGGTCGGCCGGGGCGAGTGCCGGTTCCTTCTTGCCGAAGAGGTTGCGGAAGAGGCCCATGTCAGTGCAAAGGTGCAAAGGAGAGAGGGTGCGAGAGTTGGAGGGTGCGAGGGACACGCTCTCGCACCCTCCTACTCTCGCACTCTTACACTGCATTCATCACCGCCGCGCGTAATGGTCCTTGTAGTACTGCTGGTAGGCCCCGCTGGTCACGTTGTCCAGCCAGGCGGTATTGGCGAGGTACCAGTCCACGGTGCGTTCCAGGCCCTGTTCGAAGGTGATGCTGGGCTTCCATCCCAGTTCGCGCTCGATCTTGGCGGCGTCGATGGCGTAGCGCAGATCATGCCCGGCACGGTCGGTGACGTAGGTGATCAGCTCGGCGCTCTCCCCTTCCGCACGGCCCAGCTTGCGGTCCATGATGGCGCAGAGCAGATGCACGAGGTCGATGTTCTTCCACTCGTTGTGCCCACCGATGTTGTACGTCTCGCCGTTCCTGCCCGTGTGGAAGATGGTGTCGATGGCGGCGGCATGGTCCTCCACCCACAGCCAGTCGCGCACGTTCTCACCCTTGCCATAGACCGGCAGCGGCTTGTTGTGGCGGATGTTGTTGATCATGAGCGGGATCAACTTCTCCGGGAAGTGGTGGCTGCCGTAGTTGTTGCTGCAATTGCTCAGCACGAAGGGCAGCTTATAGGTGTTGCCGTAGGCCCGCACGAAGTGGTCGCTGGCGGCCTTGCTGGCGCTGTACGGGCTTTGCGGATCGTAGGGCGTGGTCTCGGTGAAGAAGTCGGCGGGGTCGTGCAACGAGCCGTACACCTCGTCGGTGCTCACGTGATAGAAGCGCTTCCCGTCGAAGCCGCCCTTCCATGCTTCCTTGGCGGCGTTGAGCAGGGTTACCGTACCGAAGACGTTGGTGCGCACGAAGGCCAGCGGGTCGGTGATGCTGCGGTCCACGTGGCTTTCGGCGGCGAGGTGGATCACCCCGTCGATGGCGAAGTCCTTGAACACCTTCGACACGGCTTCGGCATCGCAGATATCGGCCTTCACGAACACGTAGTTC
>JAVFAQ010000296.1:0-3964 GCA_034002325.1 Flavobacteriales bacterium
GCATCCACACCTCGTTCTCCACCTGGTCGTACTCCTGTCGCACGGCGAAGCCCTGCACGAAGTTGAGGTTGGCGCCGGGGTCCACCGTGGCCTCGATCCGGCGCACGGCGTAGGTGGTGTCGCTGAGCCACATCACGCCGGTGAAGGCCAGCTCCTGGGGCCGCTTGGGCTTGAACTCGATCTTGTAGCACCAGTACTTGCCCACGAAGGCGCTGTCCGTGAGGTAGTAGCGGTAGAAGCCGCGCCCACCGTCGGCGATGGGGCTGATGAAGTTCTTGCCGAAGACCACCAGCTGGTTGTCGTAGATGTTCACGTTCTGGTACATGTCGCCCAGGAAACGCGACACGCTCTCGTTCTCGATGCCGCTCACCTTGGTGCCGCGGATGTACTCCTTGCGGGCACGCGGCTTCTGGCGGTAGTACACCTCGCTCAGGGTCTCGGTCATGAAGATGGGCAGGTACGGCTTGTTGTCCGTGCTGTCGATGTTGTCGAAGATGAAGGCGAAGGGTTTGAAGAGCTTCTTCTGCGTGAACTCCTCGGTGATGTTGTTCAGGTCGAACTCCACCTTGTTGTACGCGTGGTGCTCGTAGGCCGAGAGTTTCTCGCGGTTGTTGGCGGGCTTGTGGCGCACCACGCGGCGCAGCACCTCGAAGGCGGGGTTCTCCTCGGGGGGCTTGATCACGGCCTCGGTGAGCTGCACGGCGGCGGCCTCCAGGGCCACGTCGATCGTCTGCTCGCGGTCGCGGCGCACGGCGCGCACGGCCATGCGGTAGCCCACGGAGCTGATGCGGATGGAGTCCGTGGCGTAGTAGGTCTCCATGGCGTAGCGGCCGTCCATGTCGGTGACGGTGCCGATGCGCGCGTCGATGAAGGCGATGTTGGCGAAGGGCACGGGCTCCCCGGTGGCGGCGTCGGTCACGGTGCCGCTCACGCGGGTGGACTGGCCTTGCACGGGGGCCGCGGCGCCGGCGAGCAGGGCGGCCACGAGCAGGGGCAGGGTGCGGAGGCGCCTCATGCGGTGGTGCGTGGCGTGGCCGGGCGGTTGCGCTCCATGCCCCGCAGCGTGCGTGCCGAAAGCAGGATGCTGCCTTCGTACAGGGCCATCAGCGGGGCGCTCACGATCAGCTGGCTCAGCACGTCGGGCGGGGTGATGATGGCCGCCAGCACCAGTACCAGCACGAAGGCGTGGCGTCGGTACGTGCGCATGAAGGCCGGGGTGATCAGGCCGGCGCGCGTGAGGAAGAGCACCACGATGGGCAGCTGGAACACCACGCCCGTCCAAAGGGTCACGGAGGTGACCATGCCGATGTAGCTGTCCAGCGCGATCACGTTCTGCACCGCGTCGCTCACGGTGTAGCCGCCGAAGAACCGGATGCTCATGGGGGCCAGCAGGAAGTAGCCCAGGGCCACGCCGGCCATGAACAGCAACGATGCGAAGGCCACCACCCAGCGCAACGAGGCGCGCTCGGCGGGGTGCAGGCCGGGGGCCACGAAGCGCCACAGCTCCCACAGCACGAAGGGGAAGGCCACCACCAGGCCGGCGGCGAAGGACACCATCAGGTGGGTGAAGAACTGCCCGCTCATGCTGATGTTCTGCAGGCTGAAGCCCAGGTCGGCCACGCACAGCACATCGCCCATGCCGGCGGCGTGGCCCAGGGCGCAGAAGGCGCGGTAGGTGATGAACGAGGCCTTCATGGGGGCCAGCACGATGCCGTCGAACACCGGCCCGCGGGCGATGAACGCCGCCACCATGCACACCGCGATGGCCGCGGCCGAGCGCACGAGCGTCCACCGGAGCTCCTCCAAGTGCTCCAGGAAGGTCATGTCCTGCGAAGTGCGTTGGTCCGCCACGTGCGCTGCTGCTGCCGCCCCCGGCGCCCCCCGGCCAGCCCGGAAGGCCCCCTGGCACGGCCAAAGATAGGCCGGCCCATGGGCCCGCATGGCCCGCCCCGCACCAGTTTTCAACCGCCCCCGCGCACCGCCCGCAGGCACGCGCGCGCGGGCGGTGCGCGGCCCTTGTGAAAAGAAGCGAACGGCAGACTTCCATCGCGGATGTTACCGTACATTTAAGCGTTCAATCCAAAAGGGCCGGCCAAAGGCCCTCTCCGGACCCATCATGATCCATGTTGACCTCACCCCCCGGGACGGCTTAGAGCAGTTCTTCGGGTTCAGCCAGTTCAAAGGCGAGCAGGAAGCCATCATCCAGCACGTGCTCGAAGGGAAGAACGCCTTCGTGATCATGCCCACCGGCGGGGGCAAGAGCCTCTGCTACCAGCTCCCCGCCCTGATGAGCGAGGGCACCGCCATCGTGGTGAGCCCGCTCATCGCCCTGATGAAGAACCAGGTGGACGCCATCCGCGGCTTCAGCCAGGAGGACGGCGTGGCCCACTTCCTCAACAGCTCGCTCACCCGCAACGAGACCCTGCGCGTAAGGCAGGACATCTCCGAGGGCCGCACCAAGATCCTCTACGTGGCGCCCGAGTCCCTCACCAAGAAGGAGAACGTGGAGTTCCTCACCAACATCAAGATCAGCTTCTTCGCCATCGACGAGGCGCACTGCATCAGCGAGTGGGGCCACGACTTCCGCCCCGAGTACCGCCGCCTGCGCACCATCTTCGACGAGATCAAGCGCGTGCCCGTGATCGCCCTCACCGCCACGGCCACCGAAAAGGTGCAGGAAGACATCCTGAAGAACCTGAACATCCCCGATGCCCGGGTGTTCAAGGCCAGCTTCAACCGCCCCAACCTCTACTACGAGGTGCGCCCCAAACGCGACGTGCAGCGCGAGATCATCCGCTTCGTGAAACAGCACGGCGGCCGCAGCGGCATCATCTACTGCCTCAGCCGCAAAAAGGTGGAGGAGATCGCCCAGACCCTCGTGGTCAACGGCATCAAGGCCCTGCCCTACCACGCCGGCATGGACGCCGGCCAGCGCGCCGACCACCAGGACCGCTTCCTCATGGAGGACGTGGACGTGATCGTGGCCACCATCGCCTTCGGCATGGGCATCGACAAGCCCGACGTGCGCTTCGACATCCACCACGACATACCCAAGAGCCTGGAGAGCTACTACCAGGAGACCGGCCGCGGCGGGCGCGACGGCGGCGAGGGCAAGTGCGTGGCCTTCTACAGCTACAAGGACATCGAGAAGCTCGAGAAGTTCCTCCAGGGCAAGCCCGTGGCCGAGCAGGAGATCGGCAAGCAGCTGCTGCAGGACACGGTGAGCTACGCCGAGACCAGCATGTGCCGCCGCAAATACCTGCTGCACTACTTCGGCGAGGAGTTCGACGCCAAGGACTGCAACGGCGGCTGCGACAACTGCGCCAACCCCAAGGAGCAGTTCGAGGCCAAGGACGACCTCGCCCTGGTGCTGCGCGCCGTGAAGGAGAGCAAGGAACGCCATCGCGCCAAGTTCATCTGCGACCTGCTCACCGGCACCGAGACCAGCGAGATCAAGAACTACAAGGGCGACAAGCTCGAGGTGTACGGCGAAGGCAATGAGAAGACCGCCCAGCATTGGATGGCCATCGTGCGCCAGGCCTACGTGGGCGGCTTCCTGCACAAGGACATCGAGACCTACGGCAACCTCAGCCTCACCGCCGCCGGCAGGAAGTTCATGGCCAAGCCCGTCGCCATCAAGTTCTACAAGGAACGCGACTACAGCGACTACGAGGGCGGCGACGATGAACCCATCGTGCGGGCCGGCGGAGGCGCCGCGGCCGATGAGCAGCTCATGGGCATGCTCAAGACCCTGCGCCAACAAGTGGCCAAGAAGCACAAGCTCCCCCCCTACGTGATCTTCCAAGACCCCTCCCTGGAGGAGATGACCATGCGCTACCCCACCAGCATGGAGGAGCTCACCCAGGTGACCGGCGTGGGGCCCGGCAAGGCCCAGAAGTACGGCAAGCCCTTCCTGGAGATGATCGCCCGCTACGTGGAGGAGAACGACATCGAACGCGAGGAG
>JAVFAQ010000297.1:0-3929 GCA_034002325.1 Flavobacteriales bacterium
GGTCAAGGGAACGACCCGCTGTCTCTCCACGGTCAGGCCACGTGCCCTCAGCCGCTTTGCCAGCACGGCCTCGTATACAGATTCCAACACACCCGGGCCTATCTCCCGATGGACCCTGATGGATTCATGCAAGATGACCCCGGTTATCTTGTTCAGTCGTTCCGCGTCGTGCATTCCTCTGCGTTCTCTGCGCCTCTGCGTGACAAGGCATTCACCTCTGCGTCCCCAGTGCCGCCGCCCCCAGCAGCGCCGCATCATCCTCCGGCAGCGCCGAGGTCATCAGGTCAACACGGCCGTGGTACACGTTCAGCAGGGTCCGGTCGAAGTGGCGTCGCAGGGGTTCCATCAGCAGTTCGCCGCTGCGCACGATCCCGCCGAAGAGCACGATGCGCTGCGGCCCCGTGGCGCACACCGCGTTGGCCAGTCCGATGGCCAGGTCAGCGGCTGTCCGGTCGAAACAGGCGAGGGCCGCGGCCTCACCCGCATGGGCGCGGTCAGCGATGGCACGCACGCCGGGGGCTTCCATTTCGCCGCCCAATTCGGTGTAGGTGGCGATCATGCCGCGGATGCTCACATAGGCCTCCAGGCAGCCGGGTCGCCCGCACGTGCACGGGCGCCCGCCGGGGTGGAGCGTGGTATGGCCCAGTTCGCCCGCGTTGCCCGCATGGCCCAGCACCAGCTTGCCGTGTACGATGAAGCCGCTGCCCACGCCGGTGCCCAGGGTCACCACGAGCAGGTCGTCCATGCCGCGACCCGCGCCGTACCGCCATTCACCCAGCGCGGCGGCGTTCGCATCGTTGCCCAGCACCGCCGGCACGCCCATGCGATCGCTCATCATGCGCGCCAGGGGCACATCGTGCTTCCACGGCAGGTTGGGCGCCATCTCGATGATGCCCGTGAGCTGGTTCGCGTTCGGCGCGCCGATGCCGATGGCCTGTATGGGCGGACGATCGTCCGCCCGTACCAGGTCACGGGCCGCACCGGCCAAGGCGTCGGCGAAGGCATGGTCGTCCGCATGACCGGTGGTGGCAATGCGGGCGTGGGCGATCACGCGGCCGTCATGCACCAGGCCGAGCTTCGTGGAGGTGCCGCCGATATCGATGCCCAGGATCATGGTCGCGATCGCAGTTCGGAGCCGCGCAGGCCGTACCACACAAGGTAGGCATAGCACGCCAGCGGCAGCAGGAAGCTGAGGTGGAAGGCGCGTTCGTGTACGCCGCCGGTGCCGAGGAGGTCGATGATGGATGCCTGCACCCAGGGAATGATCGCGCCGCCCAGGATCATCATCACCAGCAGGCTGGAACCCTGCGCGGTATCGGCGCCGAGCCCGTCGATGGACAGCGTGAAGATGTTGCTCCACAGGATGGAGTTGAACAGGCCGATGGCCACGATGCTCCACAGCGCGATGGACCCCTGCCCGGCGATCACCACCGCCAGCAGTGCCACGGCCACCAGCGCGAAGAGCCCCATCGCGCGGCCAGGGCTGCCCTTGGCCAACATGGCCACGATGATGTTCGCCACGATCAGCAGCGCCATGGGCCATAGATCGCCGATGGACACCGGGCCGGTGGCATTGAGCACCATGAGCAGGACGAACATCGCGGCCCCGATCGCCGCCATGATGCCCGGCTTGCGGCCGGGTGCCATCGCCTTGTCCAGCGCCACCGCCCCGATGAAGCGGCCGGCCATGGCGCCGCCCCAGTAGAGGCTGAGGTAGTGCTTGGCCACTTCCTCGCCGAAGCCCGTCACGCTGTCCAGGGCGAGGAAGTTGATGATCAGGCTGCCCACGGCCACTTCGGCGCCCACGTAGCAGAAGATCGCCAGCATGCCCCAGCGCAGCTGCGGATGGCGCAGCGCATTGCTCTGGCCGATGCCTTCAGCGTGTGGTGGTTCGGGCAACCGGGTGGCCTGCACCACCAGCGCGATCAGCACCAGCACCAGGGCCAGGCCGAGGTAGGGGAGGCGTACGGCCGAAGCGGCATCGGTCCGGCCGAAGATGAGCCAGCCGCCCACCAAAGGCGCCAACGTGGTGCCCAGCGAGTTGAAGGCCTGCGCCAGGTTCAGGCGGCTGCTGGCGCCTTCCGGCGGACCGATGATGGCCACGAACGGGTTGGCCGCGATCTGCAACACGGTGAAGCCCAGCCCCAGCACGAACAAGGCGCCGAGGTGCGCGGCATAGCTGTGCGCCAGGCTCGCCGGGGCGAACAGCGCGCAGCCCAGCCCCGCGATCATCAGCCCCAGCACCAGCCCGCGCTTGTACCCGATGCGGTGGATCGGGTCGCCGGACGAGACGGAGATCAGGTAGTAGGCCACCGAGCCCACGAAGTAGGCGCCGAAGAAGCAGAACTGCACCAGCAGGCTCTGCGCGTAGGTCAGTTGGAAGAGCGCCTTCCAATGCGGCACCAGCACGTCGTTGAGCACGGTGATGAAACCCCACAGGAAGAACAGGGAGGTGAGCACCGCCAAGGGGGCCCCGAACGTGCGTGCGCGCATCGGGCACAAGATCGGTGTTCCGGTCCACGTTCGGATCGTGCGGCCGCCTACCTTCACCGGCATGATGCACGACCGCCGCCGCTTCCTGCAACTGGGCCTGGCGGGCTCGGCCGGATTGCTCGCCGGCTGCACCCCCGCCACCGATCGCCCCCCCGTCACCGATGCCCTGCCCGCCCCCGGCCGGGGTCCCGTGCTGCTTTCCACCTGGGACCACGGCCTGATCGCCAACGAGCACGCGCTGATGGCGCTGGACCGCGGCGGAAGCATCCTCGATGCGGTGGAACAGGGCGTGGCCGTGGTGGAGAGCGACCCCACCAACCGCAGCGTGGGCCTGGGCGGCCTGCCCGATCGCGACGGCTTCACCACCCTGGATGCCTGCATCATGGACCACGACGGCCGCGCCGGCGCGGTGGCCTTCGTGCAGCACCTGCAGCACCCCGTGCGCGTGGCCCGCGCCGTGATGGAGCGCACGCCCCACGTGATGCTCGTGGGCAGTGGTGCCGAGCGATGGGCCAGGGAGAACGGCTTCCACGAAGTGCGCCTGGAGATCCCCGAGGTGCGGCGGCGCTGGCAGGAGTGGCTGGAGCAGGGCACCTACAAGCCCGTGGCCAACGTGGAGAACCACGACACCATCGGCCAGGTGGGGCTGGGGCCCGATGGTCGGCTGGCCGGATCATGCACCACCAGCGGATTGGCCTGGAAGGTCCACGGCCGCGTGGGCGACTCACCGATCATCGGCGCGGGGCTGTTCGTGGACGGTGATGTGGGCGCGGCCTGTGCCACCGGCGTGGGCGAGCTGGTGATCCGCATCGCGGGGTCGCACGCCGTGGTGGAGCTCATGCGCCAGGGGGTGCATCCGCAGGAAGCGTGCAAGCAGGCGGTGGAACGGATCATCGGCAAGAACCCCGACCTGCGCGACATGCAGGTGGGCCTGCTCGCCGTGCGCCGCGACGGGGCCGTGGGGGCGTGGGCCGTGCTGCCCGGCTTCAGCTACGCCCTCAGCGATGCGCAGGGCACGCGCCTGGAGCAGAGCGGCCACAGCCTGCCCGGCTGATCACCAGCCCGCCGCCAGCAGCTCCATCAGCGCGGCATCATCGCCCAGGCGACGGCCGTGGGCCATGGCCCGGCGATCCCCGGCCTTCTCCGCCTCCGTGCGGCTGTTCATGCCGCTCGTCATCTCGGCGTCGGCCATGCTCTGGTTCCGCGCCAGCTCCTTGGCGCCCACCGCGCGGCCGCGAACGCCTTGCCCCTCGATCACCACCTCGTCCATGGCGATGGATTCCGCCTTGGCGGCGGCCGGGGCGGGCGCCTCGGCCAGGTACGCCGCATCCTCGGCCTCCATCACTTCGTGCGCAACGGTCACGCCGGCCGCATCGTCCGTCCGGGTCGTCCGGTCGGGCACGACCTCGGCGATCTCGGCCGGGGCATGGTCCGCC
>JAVFAQ010000298.1:0-3924 GCA_034002325.1 Flavobacteriales bacterium
CGGCTACGGCCTCTGGCTCCCCACGCTGGCCCTGACCCCCCTGCCGCGCATCGACACGGCAACGGTGGCCGATGGCCATGCCGGGTGGAGCGTGGCCAACGCGGGCGACGTGAACGGCGACGGGCTGAGCGATGTGATCGTGGGGCTGCCCGATGCGGACGGTGGCACGGGCCAGGTCCACATCTACCACGGCACGCCCACCGGCCCCGGCGCAACGCCGGTGCTGGTGTTCACCGGTACCGCTCCCGGGGACCGCTACGGCGCCAGCGTGGCCACGGCGGGCGATGTGAACGGCGATGGCTATGCGGATGTGGTGATCGGCGCGCCCGGCGGCAGCGGCCGCGTCACCGTGCACCTGGGCGGCCCGGGCGGTGTGGCCACCGATGTCGCCACGGTGCTCACCGGCACGCCCGGCTCCCTGTTCGGCGCGGCGGTGAGCACCGCCGGCGATGTGAACTGCGACGGCATGGCCGATGTGGTCGTGGGGGCACCGGGCGCGGGCATGGTGCATGTGCATCAAGGCTCGCCCACGGGCCTGCTGGTGCCGGCGGCGCTGAGCATCCCCGCGCCCCAGCCGGGCAGCGGCTTCGGCACTTCGGTGGCCACGGCCGGTGATGTGAACGGCGACGGCTACTCGGACATCATCATCGGTGCGCCGGACTTCAGCAACGGGCAGGCCGGCGAGGGGGCCGCCTTCGTGCATCTGGGCTCGCCGGACGGCGTGGTCCCGGCAGCGCACCGCCAGCTGGAGGGCAACGTGGCGGGCCTCGCCTTCGGCACCAGCGTGGCGGGCGCGGGCGATGTGAACGGCAACGGCTGCTCCGATGTGGTGGTGGGCGCCCCGATGCACGCCCCCAACGGTGCCATCCACGTGTTCCACGGCAGCCTGGCCGGGCTCTCGACGGTGGCCGACTACACTTATGCCATGCCCGGCGGCGCCGGCAACGCGGCCCGCTTCGGCACAGCGGTGGCCGAGGGCGGCGACATCGATGGCAACGGCCTGGCGGACATCGTCGTGGGCGCGCCGTACGCCAGCGCCCCCCAAACCAACGAAGGCCGCGTGTACGTGCTGTTGTCCATGCCCGTGGGCGCACCGAACATCACCTACCTGGAATCCAACGTGGCCGGCCGCCGGATCGGATGGAGCGTGGCCGGGGGCGGTGACATCGACGGCGACGGGTTCTCGGACATCATCGCCGGGGCGCCCTTCACCATCGGCACGGACGGCACCGAGACCGGGGCCGTGTACTTCTGTCCCGGCAACGCGAAGAAGGGCCTCTCGCGCCCGGCCCGCCAGTACCAGGCGGACCTGGTGAGCCCGCTGAGCACCAACAGCGAGGACTACATGAACACCGACTATTTCGGCGTGGGCCTGCTCACCCGCAGCCACATGCAGCGCAAGCCGGGCCGGCTGCACTGGGAGGTGGTGCATGAGGGCATGCCCTTCACCGGGGCGCCGAACATCGCGACCAGCGTGGCCTCGCAGGGCAGCACCCCCTACGTGGACCTGGGGCTGGCCGGGGTGGAGATCAAGCAACTGCTGTACAAGCAACCGGGCTTCCTGCGGTACAAGTGGCGGGTGCGGGCGGAGTACCCGCTGCACCGCACCGCTGCGGACGGCCAGCGCTTCAGCAAGTGGCATTACGGCTACGCCTCGGCCCATGGCGACATCGGGGTGCTGCCGGTGGAACTGCTGCAGTTGGACGGCATCCCGTTGGTGCCCGGCAACCTGATCAGCTGGGCCACGGCCTCGGAGACCGGCACCAGCCATTTCACGGTGGAGCGCAGCACGGACCTGGCCGCCTGGCAGGCGATCGGGGAGGTGGCCGCGGCCGGCAACAGCCCGACCACGACGGCCTACGAGCTGCTGGACACGGATGCGCCCACGGGCCTGAGCTACTACCGCCTGCAAGTGGTGGACCTGGACGGCACCGCGGAGCCGAGCCCCACGGTGGCGGTGCATCGGGGCGCCGGGGACCACATGCAAGTGTACCCGAACCCGGCGACCGACGCCCGGTTGTACTGGCAGGGGCCGGCGGGCGCCCGGCGCGCCCGGGTGCATGACGCGGCCGGCCGCATGGTGCTGGACCGCCCTGCGGCACCGGGCACCAACGGCTCCATCGAGCTGGGGGCCTTGTCGGCCGGGCACTACACCCTGCTGCTGGTGGACGCGCAGGGCCGTGCGCTGGCGCGGGCCCCGTTCATCCGGCCGTGATCAGGCGCCGATCGTGGCGCGGCACGCCTTGAGGATCGCCGCGGCCCCTTCGGCGGAATGCGACCCCGCGTAGCAGCGCAGCACCGGCTCGGTGCCGCTGGCCCGGATCATCAGCCATTGCTCATCGGCGAAGTGGAACTTGTAGCCGTCCATGTCCTCCACGGCGGTCACCTCCAGGTCGCCGAACCGTTCGTACCGGCCCTCGGCGCAGGCTTTGAGCACGTCGGCCTTCAACTGTTCGCTGATGTGCAGGTCGGCCCGTTCGTAGGCGAAAGGCCCCACGATGTCGTACACCTCCTGCACCAGGCCATCGAGCGTCTTGCCGCTGCGGGCCATGAACTCCCATATCGTGAGGCCCATCCAGATGCCGTCGCGCTCGGGGATGTGGCCCTTGATGGCGATGCCGCCGCTCTCCTCCCCGCCCAGCAGCACGTCCTCGTTGATCATGATGCCGGCGATCCACTTGAAGCCGATCTTGGTGACCTGGTGCTCCAGCCCGTAGTGGTCGCACATCCGGCGCACCTTGGGCGTGGTGCTGAAGGCGGTGACCACTTTGCCTTGGAGGCCCTTGTACTTGGCCAGGTAATGGATGAGCAGCAGGATGATGTGGTGCGAGTCGATGAACTCGCCGCG
The DNA here is from genome assembly GCA_034002325.1 of Flavobacteriales bacterium. Taxonomy (GTDB): domain Bacteria; phylum Bacteroidota; class Bacteroidia; order Flavobacteriales_F; family PHOS-HE28; genus PHOS-HE28. The sequence goes on from JAVFAQ010000298.1 coordinate 2,849, forward strand.
CCCGTTGTACAGGCCGATGCGATCGGCGTCGCCGTCGGTGGCGAGGCCGGAGTCGATGCCGCCTTGGGCGATGAGGCTTGAGAACTCGAGCAGGTTCTTGTGGATGGGTTCCGGCGCCTGCCCGCGGAAGGAGGGGTTGTGGTCGCAGTGCAGCAGCACGGCCTGTGGCAGGATCCGCGGCACCACGTTCTGGCCCGCGCCGTACATGGCATCGTAGGCCAGCTTCAGGCCCGAGCCGCGGATGGCGCCCAGGTCGAAGCTCTTCTCCACGTGCGCCACGTACATGCCTTCGAGGTCCACGATCTCCACCAGGCCGTCGGCCTCGGCCTTTTGCAGGTCGATCGCGCGCAGGTCGATGCCGTGCGCCTCGGGGATCATGTCCTCCACTTCCTGCACTTCCTGCGGCACCAGCGGCCCGCCATGCCCGCCCTTGAGCTTGTAGCCGTTGTAGCCGGGCGGGTTGTGGCTGGCGGTGATCACCACGCCCATGCCGGCCCCGAAGCGTTGGGCGCCCAGGGAGACCATGGGCGTGCTCACGAAGCCGCGGGCCATCTTCACCCGGATGCCGTGATGCACGAACACGCGCGCGGCGGTGTCGGCGAACAGCTCACCGGCAAAGCGGCAGTCGTGGCCCAGCACGATGAGGGGTTCCTGGGGAAAGCGGCCCTTCACCCATCGGGCCACGGCCACGCTCACGCGCGCCACGTTGTCCACGGTGAAATCCTCCGCGATGATGGCCCGCCAACCGTCGGTACCGAACTTGATCTTGCTCATGGTCCTTTGTGCGGCGCGAAAGTAGGCCGTCCGCGGTCGATCGCGGTCGATCGCACCTTAACGCCACCATGCGCCGGGGCCGGGCCTTGGGGGCAAGCGGGCGAAGCGGCCGTGATATCCATCACCGCACGCCGGGCGGCCCGGCCAGAGGTTTGCATCGCGAAACACGATGTGGACGGACCAGACCGGACGTATGAGCACCGAGCGGTCGCTGCGGGCCGGCGCGAAGCGGAAGGCGGTGGCCGGGCCGGGCTTCCTGCGGGCCATCAAGCAGCCGGGCCACCGCCCCACTCACCGTTGAT
>JAVFAQ010000299.1:0-3920 GCA_034002325.1 Flavobacteriales bacterium
TTGAACCAGCTCGCGGGGCGCTCCACCCCCTACACGGGCTTCATCAGCATCGTGCGATGAGGCCGGCCCTGCTCCTGCTCGCCCTGGCGGCATGCCTTGCGGCACAGGCCCAGCAACTGGCCCAGTACACCCAGTACGTGTTCAACCAGTTCAGCGTGAACCCCGCGGTGGCCGGCAGCAAGGATTGCATCGACCTGCGCCTGGGCTACCGCCAGCAATGGCTGGGCTTCGAGGGCGCCCCCACCACCGGATGGGCCAGTTTGCACGCCACGCTCCGCCCCAAGGGCAAGCCGTACATGAACAACAAGCACGGCATCGGCGCTTTCGTGGAATCGGACCAGGCCGGCCACTGGGGCTACACCCGCTTCGTGCTGGCCTACGCCTACCACATCCGCATGACCCAGGACACCTACTTCTCCCTGGGCTTCTTCGGTGGCGTGCAGCAGATGAAGTTCAACCTGGGCGATGTGACCCTCACCGACTACAACGACCCCGCGCTCGACGGGCAGGCCAGCGTGATGGTGGCCCCCGACATCACGCCGGGCGCTTTCATCTACGGCAAGAAGGGCTGGGGCGGCGTGGCCATGCACCAGGCCCTGGCCAACAAGATCGAGGACATCGGCGACGACTCCCGCCTGGCGCGTCAGTTCATGCTCAGCGGCGGGTACCGGTGGGTCATGGGCCGCAAGTCCGTCTTCTCCCCCAGCGCCCTGATCAAGATGGGGCGCGCCGTGCCCATGGCCATGGACCTCAACGCCATGGTCGAATGGAACCGCACCATCGCCCTGGGCGTGGGCTACCGCAACGGCGACGCCATGGTGCTGATGATGAAGCTGGCCTTCCTGAAGTACTTCCAGCTGGGCTACAGCTATGACCTGACCACTTCCGCGCTGCGCACAGCGGGCTCCAACACCCATGAGATCGTGCTGGGCATCACCCCGTGCGGCCGCGAGGACATCCACAAGAAGATGATCAACTGCCCCGCATTCGATTGACGCGCCATGCGGACACCCCACACCCTGCTCCTGGCCGGCCTGCTGGGCGTCGCGGCCCCCAACAACGGGGCGGCGCTGGGCCAGGCCGCCAACGGCGCCGTCAAGTACTGGGCGGGCACCGGCGGCCACTGGCAGGACGGTGCGAACTGGAGCCTGGCCCCCGGCGGCCAGGGCGGGGCGGGCACACCGGGTGCGCACGATGCCGTGGTGATCGAGGCCGGCGCGCCCATGCACATCGAGCTGCCCCGGAACGCCCGCTGTGCATCGCTCACCATCACCGGGCCGGTGCGGGCCACGGCCCCGGCCGGCGCCCAACTGGCCATTGGCGGCCACTGGCGCATGAACGGGCCCGTGCAGTGGGCGCATGGCGGAACGGTCACCCTGGACCGCCGCACCGGTGACGTGGTGGTCGATGCCGGGGGCGTGACGATCGTCTCGGACCTGGTGGTGGACGTGGGCGGCCGCGTGCAAGTGCCCTCCGACCTGGTGCTGGGCCCCGGCCATGGCATCGCCCTCGCGCAGGGCGTGCTCTCCGTGCCCCGCGCCTTGGTGCAGGCCCACCATGTCACCCGCCACGGGCCCGCCCCGAAGTCCATCCTCCTCGGCAACAGCGTGCTCATGCTGGAGCAGCCCCCGGCGCCCGACGTGGAAGAACTGGTGGCCGCCGATGGCGCCGTGCTGGTGGTGGCCGGCCGGCCGGTCCCGTGGACGGGCGCAGTGACCGAAGGGGCGGTCATGGGCGACCGGGACATCAACATCTGCGGCACCGATCCCGGCCAGACGCCCTTCACCGTGGATGCCCAGGTGACCAGCGATTACAACGGCTTCGCCGTGGCCTGCCGGGGCGATTGCAATGCCACCGTCACGGTCACCGTCACCGGCGGCTCGGGCAGCTTTTCCTACAACTGGCTCAATGGCGGGCCGCCCACCCAGACGTGGGCATCGGCGTGCGGTGGGCCGCAGATCGTGATCGTCACCGACGTGGTGCAGAACATCTCCTGCCCGGTCTCGGTCAATGTGACCGAACCCGCCCCGCTGGGCGTGATCTTCCTGGGGCCGGGCACACCCCCCTCCTGCCACGATGTGTGCGACGGTGCCCGGTCCGCCTTCGGCGTGGGCGGCGTGCCGGACATCACCTTCAACTGGAACAACGGCGCCGGCACCAGCTCCTCCTTCGCCCAGCTCTGCAACGGGGCCAACACCCTGGTGGTGAGTGATGGCAACGGATGCACGTTCGATACCACCTTCACCTACAACGTGCCGCCGATATCGCCGAACCTCACGTTCACCCACGAGACCTGCTTCGGTGGTTGCGACGGCAGCGCCGAAGTGGCCCCCGTCGGCGGCACCGGTGCGTTGGACGTGGTGTGGCAGCCCGGCGGGCAGACCGTGCCGCAGATCGACGCCTTGTGCGCCGGCGAGCACAGCGTGACCATCACCGATGCCAACGGCTGCGACACCACGGCGGTGTTCACCATCGAGCCGGCCGAACCCTTCGACATCACGCTTTCGAGCACCGACGAGAGCTGCTCCGGCGCATGCGACGGCACCGCCACGGTGGCCGTCTCGGGCGGCAGCGGCACCTTCACCTACGAGTGGGCGCCACCGCCCGGCACCGGCCAGGGCTCCAACACCGTCACCGGCCTTTGCGCCACCACGTACACGGTCCTGGTCTCCGACCCGGTCAACGGTTGTGATTCCTTGGTGACCATCGCCATCGGCGGCCCCGCTCAGCTGCAGGTGGAAGCCACCGTGCAGGACGTGCACTGCGCCACGAGTTGCGATGGGTCCATCAGCCTGACGGTGAGCGGCGGCACCGGCACGCCCACCTTCGTCTGGGGTCCCGGCACCGTGCCCGGGCAGGGCACCGCCAACGTGGGGCCTCTTTGCCCGGGTGACTGGACCGTGACCATCACCGACGCCGCCGGCTGCGACACCACCATCACCTACTCCGTGCAGGCCCCGCCGGCGCTCGATGCGAGCTTCACCTCCACGGACGTGACCTGTGCCGGTGACTGCGACGGCACCGCCACCGTGACCGTCGCCGGCGGCACACCGGACCATCTGTTCGTATGGACGCCGTCGCCCGGACAGGGCCAGGGCACCGCCGCTCCCACGGAAATGTGCGCCGCGGTGTACGACCTGCTGATCACCGATGCCAACGGGTGCGACACCACCCTGACCATCGTGATCGATGGACCCGAGGCCCTGCAGGCCGTCCCCACCATCGAACCCGTCTCGTGCCCCGGCGCATGCGATGCGGTGGTGAGCATCTCCGTGGAAGGCGGCGTGCCCGATCTCACCTGGCTGTGGGACCCGGCACCCCTGAACGGCGGCCAGGGCACCGCGGTGGCCGATGGCTTCTGCGCCGGGCCGGTGACCGTGACCATCACGGACGGCAACGGGTGTACGCTGGTGGTGCCGATCACCATCGAGGAGGCCGATCCCATCACCCTTGACCTGCAGACCACCCCGGCCACCTGCCCCGGCACTTGCGACGGCACCGCCACGGTCACGGTCTCCGGCGGTGCGGGCCAGCCCACCTTCTTCTGGGAACCCGCCCCCGGCACCGGCCAGGGCACCAGCAGCGTCACCGGGTTGTGCGCGCAGGCGTACACGCTGACCGTGCAGGACGCCGAAGGGTGCGCAACGGACACCACGTTCACCGTGGCCGCCCCGGACCCGATCATGGTGGACGCCACGATCGGCCCCATCACCTGCGCCGGTGATTGCGACGGCACGATCGACCTGAGCGTAACGGGCGGCACCGGGTCGTACACATTTGATTGGAGCGGATCGCCCATCGGTGACGGCACCCCGTCCGTGAGCGGCCTGTGCGCGGGCCAATGGACCGTGACGATCGCCTCCGGCGCCTGCGATACGACCCTGGTGTTCGAGGTGGTGCAGAACGACCCCCTGATCGTG
>JAVFAQ010000300.1:0-3919 GCA_034002325.1 Flavobacteriales bacterium
GCCACCGATGGTGATGCGGTAGTGCAGCCCCTGCCCCAGGCCGCCCTGTTCCGCCAGGCGCGCCACGGCCATCAGCCCGAAGGCCGTGCTCTGGGTGCTGTACCACTGTTCGCTGCTCAGGCGCCTGCCGATGCGCCGCACCACGCCGGCGGCACGGGTGGCATCGCCCATGCGCAACAGGGCGTCGGCGATCAGGGCCTCGTCGCGCAGGTCGCTGCCGAAGGTCCCGCCCAGGTCATTGTAGGCGGGCACGGTGGTGCCCAGCGCGCTCACCAGGTCGCGGGCGGCATCGGCGCGACCGCCATGGGCGTATGCGGCGGCCAGCAGCCAGCGGGCGGTGCCGTCCAGGCCGTGGTCCTGGCGCAGCCGGTTCATGGCGCCGGCCTCGGCCTGCCCGGCCAGCGCCAGCACGTAGAGGCGGTAGGCCTGGGCCAGGCGCACGCTCTCGTGGGTCCAGCCTTCGGCCGGCCGGGCCGACCATTCGCGCGCCGCCTTGCGCTGGGCGCTGAGCCAGCCGTTCTTCATGCGTTCGGGCACGGCATGCCCCAGCCGCGCGGCCTCCACCATGAAGTGCCCGGCGTACACCGAGGTCCACGTGTCGTAATGGTCGCCGCCGGGCCAATAGTTGAAGTGGCCGTCGGCGCGTTGGAAGCGGCCCAGGTTGCGAAGGCCGGCCTCCACGTTGGCGCGCATCTCGTGTTCGAAGCGCTCGGGCAGTTCCATCACGCCGGCCAGATAGAGCTGCGGGAACACCGTTGAGGTGGTCTGCTCCAGGCAGCCGTGCGGGTAGCCGATCAGGTATTGCAGGCGGCGGCCCAGGTCCACCGGCGGGATGGAACTCACCTCCAGGTAGGCGCTGTTGGTGCCGGGCATGCCCAAAGCCTCCGGGCTGCCTTCCCAGCTGCGGCCGGCCTCGATCACGAACTCCTGCACGTCGGTGGCGGGCAGTTCAGGATGGCGCACCATCAGCTCGATCTCCTCGCTGGCGCGCTCGCCCGCACCCGTGGCCTGCACGGTGACGCGCGCAGGGCCCGTGCCCTCCTTCACCTTCACCCGGAAGTCCACCACCAGCTCACCGATGCTCTGGAAGCGCACCGTGCGCACGGCGGGCCCGTCGGGCACGAGCATGTCGTTGGGGGTGATGCGCACTTCCACCTCCTTCACCTTGGGGTCCATGGCGAAGACGGTCACGGGCAGGTGGGCGGTCTCGCCGGGGCCCAGCACGCGGGGCAGCGTGGCCAGCACCATCAGGGGTTTGCGCACGGGCATGGCCTGCTCGGCATGGCCGAAGGCGCCCCGGCCGTCGCCGGCCACCACCATCACGCGCACGCTGCCCACGTAGTTGGCGATGGTGAAGTCATGGGCGGCCTTCTTGCCCTTGGCCAGCTCGAAGGGGCCCACGAAGCGCACCACGGGCTTGAAGCGGTCCACGCGGGCGGCATCACCGGCGCCGGCCTCGTCGCTGCCGCCCAACGCCAGGATGCGGTCCAGCTGCCGGCCGAAGGCGCCGATCACCTGGTCGTACAGGTCCCAGGTGCGCACCCCCAACGCCTCGCGGGCGTGGAAGTGGCCCCACGGGTCGGGCGTGCGGAAGCGCGTGAGGTCCAGCAGGCCCTCGTCCACGATGGCCAGCGTGTAGGTCATGGGCCGCCCGTCCTGCTCGGCCACCTCCACGCGGAAGGGCTCGTCGGTGCGCACTTCCTGCGGCGCCTTGATCACGGGCGCCAGGCGGGTGCGGGGGTCCTCCACGCGCAGGGGCACCACGCCGTAGAGGCGGATCGGCAGGTCGTTCATGGTGTGGGCGTGCGGCTGCACCACGGTGACCTGCGCGTAGACGTTGGGCACCATGTCCGCCGTGATGGGGAAGCGGTGCCGGGTCTCGGTGCCGGTGAGTTCCACCCATTCGGCCCGCAGCACGCGGCTGCCGTTCTCGATGCTCACCAAGGCGCGCCCGCCGCTGGCCGATGGGATGGTGATCACGGCCTCGTCGCCCACGTTGTACTGTTCGCGGTCGCTGTTGAAGCGCAGCATGGCCGCCTCCTCCGGTGCCTCGCGGCGCGACCGCCCATCGTACCCGGGCCAGTCCACGTACAGTTGCACGGCGCTGCTGTGGCCGCTGGCGGGATCGGTGACGCGCACGGCGAAGCGGCCCCATGCCGGCCGGCCCACGCGGAAGGGGACGGCAAGGCGGCCATCGCTGCCGGTGACGAACTCCCCTTCCTGGAGCAGGTCCACGCTGGCCGAGCGGATGTAGCTGGCATCGCCCTCCCGGCCACCGTCCCACCACCAGTTCCAGTTGAGCTTGTACACCTGCGCGCGCAGTTTGCGGCCGGGCATGGGGCGGCCCGCCGGGTCGAGGGCCACCACGTCGATGCGGTAGGTGGTGTCCGTGACCAGGTTGCCCCAGGTGCCGTGCGCCTCGGGGGCCTTCACGCCGGTGTAGGCGGTGTAGGGCAGGTAGGGCAGGCTCACGCGGTCCATGCTGGCATCGCCGCCGACCTCGAACACGCGGGTGACGATGTTGGTGTTGACCACGGCCGGCGGGTTGTGGCCCACCTGCACATGCAGCGGGAAGCGCGCGCGCCCCTGCTGGTCCAGCGGCCCTTCATGCACCACCTGTTCCTCCTCGCCCAGGTAGGTGCGCAGGTCGTTGAAGGTGTACCCCTCGAAGCCCTTGAAGTCCGGCTTGCCCCGGCTCATCGTCACGGTCACGCGCGTGTCCAGGCCGCGCGCGGGGGCACCGTGCAACCAGTTCACCTGCATGGCCACCTCGCGCCCGGCGGTGATGGGCTTGTCCTCGGGCAGGTCCAGCGCCACCCGCAGCCGGTTGGGCTTGATGGTCTCTATCCGCAGGCGCTTGTGGAAGGTGGTGCCGCCCACGGTGACGCGTGCGCTCCAGTAGCCGGTGGGGGCATCGGGGCCGGTGGCGCAATGGAAGGTGTACAGGCCATTGACGCCGGTGGTGCGCACGTGCTTCTGGTCCAGCCGGCCGCGCGGGTCGGTGATCTCCAGCACCACGGGATGGTCATCGGGCAGGCGGCCCTGCTCATCGTGCAGCATGAAGGTGAGGTGCAGCGTGTCGCCCGGCCGCCATACGCCGCGCTCGCCATGGATGAAGCCCTTGAGCCCACGGTCCACGGCGGTGCCACCCACGTCGAAACTGCTCACGGAAAGGGCGCTGCCGTCGTCCAGCTTCAGGTATCCGCGCTGCGCGCCCTTCATCGCCTTCAGCAGGAAAGGCTTGTGCGCGGTGGCCGGCAGGGTGGCCAGTCCATGGCGGTCGGTGGTGAGCGTGCCCAGCGACCGCCGTTGCAGGTCGAGCAGGTCGAGCTGCACGCCGCCCATGGGCGCGGCGGTGCGCAGGTCGCTCACGGCCACCAGCACCGAGCCGTCGTTGCCGCGCTTGGCGATCAGGCCCAGGTCCGATGCGAGCAGGTTGCGCGATACGCTGCGCCCGCCCGCGAAGTACCGGCCGGCGCAGGGGTCGTCACGCCGCCCTTCGTCGTCGTAGTAGTAATGATCGTAGTCGTCGTAGTACCAGTAGTCCCGGGGCTCGTCGTATGCGGCCTCCTCTTCCTCCCGGCTCCGGGCGGGCGGGGCGGTGGGCTGCCCACCGGGGCAGGGGTAGGTGGAGTGCTCCGGTCCGAAGGAGAGCTCCACGCGGTAGATGGCGCCGGGCTCGGCCGTGAAGTGGTCGGCGAGGTCGAGGTAGTAGCGGTTCCACTGGCCGGGGTCGGGGGCGTCGGCGGTGTTCAGCGGCACGGTGGCACGGGCCACCGGTCGTCCCACACGGGCCAGTTCACGCTGTCCGTCCAGGGCGTTCACCTGTAGGAATTGCGCCACGTTCTGTTCATGGATGCGCACGACTTGCACGTCCACCGCCTTGAGGTTCACGGCCTCGAAAGGCATCACCAGACCG
>JAVFAQ010000301.1:0-3905 GCA_034002325.1 Flavobacteriales bacterium
TGCTCGGCGGCCTCTCGTACGATCCGCACTTTCTCGTCCTTGCTGAACTTCTTCCTCTCTTTCATGGGTAAACGGTTTATGGTTCTGCGACCATAAACGCGTCCGGGAATTTAGGGGGCTGGGACAAAGGGCTGAGGGCCCGGCCCGTTCACTCCGCCTCCTTCGGCTTGCCGCAGCCTTCCTTCTGGCAGCAGTCCGGCAGCTTCGCGAAGGCCACGGGGTCGGCCGGCATGTCATCGGCCCAGTAGCCCAGCTTGGTCAGCGCGGTGCGCAGGCCGTCGGGCGTGTTCTTCCGCGGGTCGTACGTGATGTGCAGCGCACCGGTGGCCAGGTCCAGGTCCACCTTCTTCACGCCCTTCTCGTAGATCATTTCGCCCTCGATGGTCACCTCGCACATGTCGCACACGCTGGTGGTGCGAATGTCCAAGTGCGCCTCCTTCGGCCCCTTGCCCTTGTCCTGGGCGCTGAGGTTGAAGAGGCCGATGGCCATGGAAATGGTGAGGATGGTTCTCATGGTGCTGTGCTTATCGGGACCGGTTCAAGGTGCGGCGTCGGGTTTTCGGGCCAGGGCGAAGCGCAATCCACCGTAGACCAAGGCCTTGTTGGTGGGCCCCCAGATCATGGAGGCGTCAAAATACGGGCCGAAGGGGTCTTCCGGCGCGATGATCTGGTGCTGCTGCAGGGTGCTGGTGATGTTCTCACCGCCGAGGTATACCTCCCATGCGCCCAGTACGCGCGTCACTTGCGCATGCAGCACGGGGTACGCGGGCGTGGTGCCGCGGAAGCGGTACGGCTCGGGGTTCTCCGCGGTATCGGGCGCGCGGCCCTCGCCGAAGAGGCTCAGGCTCACATCGAACCGCCAGCGCTCCTTCATGTCGGCGTAGGCCAGGCTCACCAGTCCCCGGTGGCTCGGCGTGAAGGGCCGGGTGCGCAGCACGCCGTCGTACGTGGTTTGCACATCGTACCAGCGGTAGCTCAGCTTCAGCTCCAATTGGCGCACCAGCTCGATCTGCAGGTCGCTGAGCACGCTGTTGGCGTACGAGCGGCCATCGAGCATGTAGAAGGCCACCACTTGCGGGCCTCGGTCCAGGTCCACCACCAACTGATCGGTGAAGGTGGTGCGGTACAGGTCCACGCCGAAGGCCCACTTGCGGTCGAGCCACTTGAACTTGTGCAGGAACGAGCCGCCGACGTTCCAGGCGCGCTCCATGCCCGGCTCGCCCTCCACCACCACGCGGCGCGAGCTGGCCAGCACGGTGGCGTTCTCGATCAGCGGGTTGGCCGTGCGGAAGCCGTGGCCCACGGAGAAGCGCAGGTTCGTGAGCGGCCCCAGGTCGTACTTCAGGTGCAGGCGCGGGCTCACCACGGGGCCGTACACCGAGTTGGCATCGGCGCGCAGGCCGGCCACCAGGGTGAGATCGTTGCGCTGCCGGGTGTACTCGGCGAAGATGCCGGGCATGTGCTCGGTGCGCCCGAACAGGCTGTCGGCCGCTTGCACCGTGGGCCGGAAGGCCTCGCTGAAGTAGTCGTACTGGAAGCTGAGCCCGCCCTTGAGCTGGTCCGTGCCGGTGCCCAGCAGCATCTGGTACACGGCGCTGCCGTACAGGCTCTCCTGGATGCCGCCGTAGCCGCGCGGACCGAACAACGCCGACACGTCGTGCCGCCGCGCCGCGAACAGGAAGCCCACGCTCTTGGTGGGGTCGTTCTTGAACACCACGCCGTACTTGCCGAAGAGGTCCACCATCTCGTTGCGGATGTCCAGCGCGTAGGGCCGGCCCTGGAGGTGGTGCGTGTGGTCGTTGGCGGCGGGGGCCATGTGCGAGCTGCCGCCGGTGCGCTCATCGAACACGTAGCGGCCGGTCACCTGCAGGCTGCGGCGCTCATCACGGAGCATCCAGCGGTCCATGATGTTGATGCGGCGCGTCATCGGCGCGTCCATGAAGCCGTCGTGGTTCTGGTCCATGTCGGTGCGGAACAGGTTGCCGTGCAGCATCAACAGGTTGGCGCTGCTCTTGCCGGTGCGCTGGGCGGCGTGGACGTTGGCCTCGGCGCGGCCCTGCGAGTTGCCGTAGAGGTTCACGAACAGCGGCGGCTCGGCCAGCGGGTCCAGCAGGCACAGGTCGATCTGGCCGGTGATGGCGTTGGGGCCGTTCACCGCCGTGCCTGCGCCCTTGCTCAGGTTGATGTCCTGGACCCACGTGCCCGGCAACAGCGTCAGGCCGTAGTTGGCCGAGAGGCCGCGCACGAAGGGCAGGTTCTCCACGCTCATCTGGGCGTAGCGGCCATCGAGCCCCAGCATGCGGATGGTCTTGGTGCCGCTGATGGCATCGGCGTAGTTCACGTCCACCGTGGCGCTGGTCTCGAAGCTCTCGCTCAGGTCGCAGCAGGCGGCGCGCTTCAGCTCCTTCTGGCCGATGATCTCGGTGGCCATGGTGGTGCGTGTGCTCATCATGGTGCCGGGCTGGCGCTCGATCACTTCCACCGCCCGCAGTTCCACGGTGGAGCGCAGGCTGATCCGCAGCGGTGCGGCGGGCGGGTGTTCCAGGGCAAGGGTGTCGGGCGTGAAGCCCACGAACGATGCCACCAGGTGCGCGGGCCAGGCCTGCGGCGGGGGTATGCTGAAGCGGCCGTCGGCATCGGTGGAAGTGCCCACCGTGGTGCCCAGCCAATGGACGTTGCTGCCCGGCAGCGGACCGATGTCCGTGCCGTTCACCACGCCCGTGACCGGCAGCTGGGCCAACGCCCACAAGGGCAGCAGCACCAAGGTGCAGGTCGAAAGGGTCCGGTTGTTCATGGATGTCTTTCTCGTTCTTGCGGTCGGGAATGGGCACGGGGGGAACGCATCGCGCTCCGGCGCCCGCCATGGGGCGCGACGGCCCGGGCCTACACGCGGAGAACGGAAAGCATCGCCAGCCGGTCGGCGGGCAGCAGCAGCGGCGGCGCCCGGTCGCTGGCGCCATCGGCCGGGCGGTGCAGCCCGTCGATCGTCAGCAGCGGCGGATGGGCCTCCACCACGGCGACCAGGGGCAGCAGCACCGGGTTTCCGGAAAGGAAGGGCATCGGATCGGCCTTGGCCTGGTCCATCACGCAGCACTCGGCCGCCACCGTGGGCGTGCCGGCATGCTCCTTCTCCGGGCAGCAATCCGTCGTCGCGCCGATGCTCACCACGGTGTGGCCGGCCATCAGGCAGGTCATCCGCGAGATCGCCAGTCCGCTGGTGCCGAAGAGCATCAGCGCCGTCACGGCCATGGTGGCCCAGCGGTGGCGAAGTAGGAAGCGGCGCATGACGGATGCAAATGTACGGCGGCGGCCCCGGGCGGCCCGGCCATTGATGCTCCCGCCCTTGGGGTCCCGCCCGGTGCGACATGGGCTAATTTTGCCCACGCGCAGCCCGATCGGCCCGCCCATCTTCCATGGAGACCACCCGCAAGCCCCCCGTGTCCGTTTATGCCGAGATGACCCCCAACCCGGCCAGCATGCGCTATGTGAGCAGCCGGATCCTGGTGCATGACGGGCGGCTGCTGGAGTTCCGCGCGCCGGATGAGCCGGTGGGCGTGTCGCCGCTGGCCGAGCACATCTTCAACCTGCCCTTCGTCACCGGCGTGTTCATCTCGGGCAACTTCATCACCGTTTCGCGCAACAATTCGGTGGATTGGGACCTGGTGCAGCTGGAACTGCGCGAGTACATCCAGGACTACCTCAACAGCGACGGCCGGGTGGTGTACGAAGATGCGCCCGCCCAAGCCCTGGCCGACGCCAACGAGCGCGCCAACACCCACGCCGAGCCGAAGGGCCCCGAGGACGAGAAGATCATCCGCGTGCTGGAGGAGTACATCCGACCGGCGGTGGAGGGCGACGGCGGCCACATCGCCTTCAAGTCGTTCGATGAGGGAATCGTCACCGTC
>JAVFAQ010000302.1:0-3826 GCA_034002325.1 Flavobacteriales bacterium
GTGATGGAGAACAAGCTCAAGGCCTCGCGCTTCATCGAGCAGGTGATGGTGATCGGCGAGAACCGCAAGTTCCCCGCCGCCCTGATCGTGCCGGAGTTCAACTTCCTCAAGGAGTGGTGCGCCCGCAAGCAGGTGCCGTTCACCGACCGCGAGCAGGTGGTGGCCGACCCGCGCGTGAAGGACCGCATCATGCGCGAGGTGGACGCCGCCAACCAGGGGCTGGGCCAGTGGGAGCAGGTGAAGAAGATCGTGCTGCTGGCCCGGGAGTTCGCCATCGACACCGGCGAGCTCACCCCCACCCTGAAGCTGCGCCGCAAACCGATCCTGGCCCGGTACGCCGCCGAGGTGGAGGCGATCTATGAGGCGGGGCGGACGTGATACATTTACGTCCGCTTAACCTGCAAGCCACATGAAGAACCATTTTGCCGTGCTCCTGGGCACGATCGTGTTTTTGGCCACCGCCTGTTCCAAGGAACCCGGCGAGGGCGGCCGCTCGGAGATCCGGGGCCACGTGTACGAACAGCGGTACAACAGCACCGGCCAGCCCACCGGCCCCAAACGCCCGCTGCCCGACCACCGGGTCTTCATCATATACGGCGACGGCGACTTCCACGATGATGACGTACGCACCGGCGAGGGCGGCCTGTTCGCCTTCAAGTGGCTGCGCAAGGGCGACTACACCGTGTACATCGTCTCCGAATGCGGCGACGGCACGGGCTGCACCAAGATCGTCAAGCGCACGGCCAGCGTGGGCCGCAAGGAAGTGGTCTCCGTGGGTGAAATGATCATGGAGAACTGGTGATGCGCACGCTCTTCGCAGCGGCCGGGCTGGCGCTGGCCGGGCTGGCCCCGCCGCACGCCGGGGCCCAGGACCCCGAGCGGCCGGCCACCTCCACCGCCACCTGGTTCAGCGCCCAACTGCGGGGCCGTGCGCCGGGCTTCACCCAGGGGCTGCTGGGCGACCACCACGACCGCATCCGCCTGAGCGGCGAGCTGGGCTACCGCACGGCGGACAATTTCTTCGCCGGCCGCCAGGTCTATGCCGAGGGCGGCGCCCGATACAAGGTGAGCCGCATGATCGACCTGGCCGCCGAGCTCCGCCATGCCGACCGCGGCCGCGACCGCAGCAACCGCCAACGTGTGCAGCTCACCGCCTCCATGGACCATTCCATCGGCCGGTGGGCCTTCGACTACCGCCTGGTACACCAGTGGACCTTCCGCAAGAACGACACCCCCACCCGGTTCGTCCGGAACCGCATCGGCGTGGAGTACGACTTCCCCAAATGGAAGCTCGACCCCGAGGTGAGCGTGGAGTTCTTCACCCGCACGGACCATCCCCGGGGGTGGAACTACGACGGCGTGCGCTACCGCATCGGCACCTCGTACCGCGTTTCCGATACCGGCCGGTTGGACGCCACGCTGATCCATGACCGCGACGTTCACGTGGCCGATCCCCTGCACCGCATGATCCTGTCCATCGGCTACACCATGGACCTGCGCCGCCGTTGACGACCTTTGCGCACGGACCATGGCGCGCATCATCGCATTCCTGGCCATCGTGCTGGTGGCCGTCGTCATCGGTTGGCGCATGCTGCGGCCCTCCGACGACCTGCCCGTGTACCACCCGCGTGACATCAACCCCCGGCTGGTGGACGCCGAGGTGCGCGACAGCCCGGGCGAGCACCGCATCATGGACTTCACCCTCACGGACCACCTGGGCAACACCTACACCCGCGACAGCATCCGCGGCCGCGTGCTGGTGACGGATTTCTTCTTCACCACCTGCCCCACCATCTGCCCGCGCATGACCGAGCAGCTGGGCCGCGTGCAGGCGGCCTTCCGCAGCGAACCCGGCCTGCTGCTGCTCTCGCACAGCGTAACCCCCGAAATGGACAGCGTGCCCGTGCTGGCCGCCCATGCCGCTGAAAAAGGCGTGGACCCCGCGCGCTGGCGCCTGCTCACCGGCCCGCGCAAGCAGATCTACGCCCTGGCCCGCCGCAGCTACTTCGCCTGCCTGGACGAGGGCGATGGCGGCCTGCAGGATTTCGTCCACACCGAGAACTTCGTGCTGGTGGACCACCTCGGCCGGTTGCGCGGTTTCTATGACGGCACCTCGCCCAAGGACGTGGACCGGCTGATCGCGGACATCCCCCTGCTGCTGGCCGAGCGCAACGAGTAGCCGCGCGTCAGTCCCCCGTCTCGCCCATCGCCTCCCGGTACAGGGCCTCCCACGCCTCGGCGGCCATCGGCCGGTACCGCTCCAGGTCCCCTTCCACCATGGTGTGGATGCGCACCTTCTCCGGATAGGCCAGCGCCTCCACGTCATACACCTCGAACCGGTCGCCCACCCGTTGCACCTCCGTGAACCGGCCGGGCATGATCCGGTAGGCGTGGCGCCCATCGGCCGTGCAGCGGTACTGCGGGTACTCCCCCGCGTGATGCGTCCTATCTTCCGCCGCGTCGTCCGTCATGGTCCCCTTTTTGGAGCAGCTCGCCCTCGCCTTGCGCCGGCATCACCCCGATGGCCTGGCCGATGTGGCCGTGGTGATGCCCGTGCGCGGTGCGGCCGCCGTGTTGCGAAAGTACATCGCCCAAGGCAGCGATCGGCCCCAGTGGAGCCCTGACATCATGGACATGGGCGGCTTCATGCAGCGCGCATCGGGCATGCGGCAGGGCGCCCCGGTGGAAATGCTCGCCCACCTGTACCGGGCGCACACGGCGATCGCCGGGGCGAAGGCCGAGCCGTTCGACGAGATGCTCCAGTGGGCACCGACCACCCTGCGCGACATGAGCGAGGTGGACGAGCACCTGCTGGACCTGGACGTGTTCTACCGCGAGCTGCAGGAGATCGACGACATCGAGGAATGGAGCTTCCGCCTGGGCGAACCCAGCCCGGGCCAGCAGCGGCTGATGCGCCACTGGCGCCAGACCGCCGCACTGCACCGCGCCATGCACCAGCGCATGCGCGCCGAGGGAACGGGCACCGCCGGCATGGTGGCCCGCACGGCGGTGGAGCGCATCACCGAAGGCCATCTCCCGTGGAAGGCCGTGTGGTTCGCCGGGCTGCCCCGCTTGGCGCCCGCCGCCGCGCAGGTGGTGGCCCTGTTGCAGCAACGCGGACTGGCGCAGGTGGCCTGGGACACCGACCGGCATTACCTGGACGACCCGCTTCAGGAGGCCGGCCTGCACTTGCGTCAAGCCATCGCCCGGGCCGGCCCCGGCCTCGTCCCGCCGCAGGGCGCCATACGCGAGCGGCCCCGCACCCTGCACGCCACCACCGTGCCCAACGACCCCGCCCAGGCGCTCCATGCCGCCGCCCTGCTGGAGGCCATGACCGATGCCGAACGCGCCGACACCGCCATCGTGCTGGCCGACCCGGAATTGCTGATGCCCCTGCTGCAGGCCTGGCCCGCCGCTGCTGCGAACGCCCGGGTGGCCATGGGCCTGCCCCTGGCGGCCCTGCCGGTCCATGGCCTCATGGAGGCCTTCATGCGCCTGCACACGCTGCCGCGCGCGCATGTCGAGCTGCCCGTGGCCGACGTGGAGCGCCTGCTGGCCCATGCCTTGGTGCAGCGCGGCCCCGACGACCGCGCGGCGATCGCCGCCTTGCGGGCCGAGGGGCGACCGGGCATCGCCCTGGGGCGCCTGGCCACGATCATCTCCGCGCATGGCCGGCCCGATGCCGGCGACCTGGAGGACGCGCTGCGGCCCGTGACCGACCCCGTGGCCGAGATGCCCGACCGCACCACCGCCCTGATCGCCTGGGCGCAGGTGCGATGCGCCGATGACCCGTGGGGCCGCGAGCAGCTCTTTCGCATGGCCGCAT
>JAVFAQ010000303.1:0-3811 GCA_034002325.1 Flavobacteriales bacterium
CACGGTGCCCACGCCCCCGTACTACACGGCGGCGGCCGCCTTGATCGCGGCCTCGCCCATCTTCTTGCGCAGCGCCTTGGTCAAGAAGGGCGAAGGGGTCTCCTCCACCAGCTTCTGGTGGCGCCGCTGGATGGAGCAGTCGCGCTCGCTCATGTGGCAGTACGTGCCGTACTGGTCGCCGGCCACCTGGATCTCGATGTGGCGCGGCTCCAGCACGTACTTCTCCATGTACATGCCGGGGTTGCCGAAGGCGGCGCCGGCCTCCTGGCTGGCCTTCTCGAAGGCCGCGTCGAACTCCTCCTCCTTCCACACCAAGCGCATGCCCTTGCCGCCCCCGCCGGCGGTGGCCTTGAGGATCACCGGGTAGCCGATCTTCCTGGCCTCTTTCTTGGCCACGGCCAGGTCGGTCACCAGCCCCTCGGAGCCGGGCACCACGGGCACGCCGGCGGCGATCATGGTGGCCTTGGCGGTGGCCTTGTCGCCCATGGCCTCGATCTGCTCGGGCAGCGCACCGATGAACTTGATGCCGTGCTGCTGGCACAGCTTGCTGAACTTGGCGTTCTCGCTGAGGAAGCCGTAGCCGGGGTGGATGCCGTCGGCGTTGGTGATCTCGGCCGCGGCGATGATCCGCGCCATGTTCAGGTAGCTGTCCTTGCTGGGCGGCGGCCCGATGCACACCGCCTCATCGGCGAAGCGCACGTGCAGGCTCTCCTTGTCGGCGGTGGAATACACGGCCACCGTGTCGATGCCCATCTCCCGGCAGGTGCGGATCACCCGCAGGGCGATCTCGCCACGGTTGGCGATCAGGATCTTCTTGAACATCAGCGGGAGGTTTTGCCGCAGAGGCGCAGAGGCGCGGAGAATGCGAAATGGAGGAAGGTCAACAACAGGAACTTGGTGGTGGAGGTCATGGGATCGGCATCGTATGCTACTCTGCGTCTCTGCGCCTCTGCGGCCAAGTATCTACGCCGGGTCCACCAGGAACAACGGCTGGTCGTACTCCACGGGCTTGGCATCGTCCACCAGCACCTTCACGATCTTGCCGCTCACCTCGCTCTCGATCTCGTTGAAGAGCTTCATGGCCTCGATGATGCAGATGGTCTTGCCGGGCTTGATCTCGTCGCCCACGTTCACGAACACGGGCTTGCCCGGCCCGCTGGCGCGGTAGAAGGTGCCGATCATGGGCGCCTTGATGGTGATGTACTTGCTCTCCTCGGCCGGTGCTGCGGCCGGTGCCGGAGCGGCGGCGGGGGCCACCGGTGCGGCCGCCGCCGGCGCCGGTGCGGGCGGGGCGTAGGCCGGGGCGGGCGCGGCGGGCATCTGCACCACCTGCACCTCCTTCTCCTTGCGCGCCGTCTTGATGGTGATCTTGAAGTCCTTCTGCTCGATCTCCACCTCGCTCACGCCGCTCTTGGCGACGAACTTGATCAGGTCCTGGATCTGTGCTAGGTTCATGGGTTCGGTCCGTTGGGCCCGGTACGGGGTCCGTTCCGGGAAAGGGTGGGCCAAGGTAGCCAGCAGGGCTTTGACAGCGAAACGCCATGCGCAGCGGGCCGCCTACCCCCCGTAGGCCCACTTCACCCAGATGGCCCCCCAGGTGAAGCCGCCGCCGAAGGCCGAGAGGATCAGGTTGTCGCCCTTCTTCAGCCGGGGCTCCCACTCCCACAGGCAAAGGGGGATGGTGCCGCTGGTGGTGTTGCCGTACTTCTCGATGTTCACCATCACCCGGCTCTCGTCCAGCCCCATGCGGTGGGCGGTGGCGTCGATGATGCGCTTGTTGGCCTGGTGCGGCACCAGCCAGGCCACATCGTCCGCGGTGAGGCCGTTCTTCTCCATGATCTCGGCGCTCACATCGGCCATGTTGGTCACGGCGAACTTGAACACGGCCTTGCCTTCCTGGTAGATGTAGTGTTCCCGGGCCTCCACGGTCCGGATCGTCGGGGGGCGCATGCTGCCGCCGGCCTTCTGGTGCAGGAACTGGCAGCCGCTGCCGTCGCTCCGCAGGATGCTGTCACGGATGCCGAGGCCCTCGGTGTCGGGTTCCAGCAGCACGGCCCCGGCGCCATCGCCGAAGATGATGCAGGTGGCGCGGTCGGTATAGTCCACGATGGCGCTCATCTTGTCGGCGCCCACCACCACCACCTTCCTGTGCCTGCCGGTCTCGATGAACTGGGCGCCGGTGGTGAGGCCGTAGAGGAAGCCGGAGCAGGCGGCGTTGAGGTCGAAGCCCCAGGCGTTCTTCGCGCCCACCTTGTCGCAGATGATGTTGGCCGTGGCGGGGAAGATCATGTCGGCGGTCACCGTGCAGCAGATCAGCAGGTCGATCTCCAGGGGGTCGATGCCCCGTTTGGCGCACAGGCCCTTGACGGCCTCCACGGCCATCACGCTCATGCCCTGGTCCGCGCCCTGCAGGATGCGGCGCTCCTTGATGCCGGTGCGCTCGGTGATCCAGGCGTCGTTGGTGTCCACCAGGGTCTCCAGCACCTGGTTGGTGAGGCGGTATTCCGGCAGGTGGCCCTGCACGGCGGTGATGGCGGCGGTGACCTTGTTCATTTCAATGCCTCCTGGATGCGTTCGTTGAGGCGGCTCTCCACCAGGTCGCGGGCGGCGAGGACCATGCTGCGGATGGTGGCCTCGTTGCTGATGCCGTGCCCGATGATCACGTTCCCGTTCACCCCCAGCACCGGCAGGCCGCCGTAGTTCTGGTAGTTGAAGCGCTGCAGGAAGGGGTCCTGCACGCCGTGTTCCTCCAGCAGGTCGTGGAAGCCCTCGATCACCTTGAGCACCACGTTGCCGGTGAAGCCGTCGCACACCATCACATCGGCCTTGCCCCTGAACAGGTCGCGGCCCTCCACGTTGCCCGCGAAGCGGTAGCGGCCGCAGGCCTCCATGCGGGGGTGGGTCTCCTTGCGCAGGGCATCGCCTTTGCGTTCCTCCTCACCGATGTTGATCAGCCCCACGGTGGGGGCGGGGATGTGGTAGAGGTGCTCGGCCATCAGGGCGCCGAGCAGGCCGAACTGCACCAGCACCTCGCACTTGCAGTCGACGTTGGCGCCCACGTCGAGCAGGATGCCCACGCCGCCGCCGTCCTTGGGCACCAAGGTGGGGATGCACGGGCGCATCACCCCGGGAATGGGCTTGATGATCACCACGCTGCCCACGAGCATGGCGCCGGTGTTGCCGGTGCTGGCGAAGGCGTCGATCTTTCCGGCCTTCAGCAGCTGGAAGCCCAGGCTGATGCTGCTCTCGGGCTTGGTCTGGAAGGCCTTGGTGGGGTTGTCCTCCATGCCGATGTCGTCCCGGCTGGGCACGATATCGAACAGGGCGGGGTCGGCGCCTTGGGCCCGCAGCTCCCGGCGGATGGCCTGCTCGTCGCCGATGAGCACCAGGCGCACCTCCGGGGGCAGGTCGTGGGCGGCGCGCACGGCTCCCCGCACGGGCACTTGCGGCCCGTGGTCACTGCCCATGATGTCCACTCCGATCCTCATCTGAGGCCGCGGTGCCGGGACGGGGGCGGGGCGTTACTCGGCAGTGTCGTCGGTGGAGCCCACCGGTTTGCCGTTGTAGTACAGGTCGTCGCCCACCTTGTAGGCGCGGTGGCGCAGGTGCATCTCGCCGGTGGCCTGGTCGATGGTGAGGGCGGGGGTGGCGGCCTTCTGGTGGGTACGGCGCTTGGCGGTACGGGTCTTGGAGTGGCGGCGCTTGGGGTTTGGCATGATCGGAAAGGTTCGGCCTCAGGGCCGCTTGTTCTTCAGGTTGTCCAGGGCGGCCCAGCGGGGGTCGGGGCCGGAAGGGTGCTCCACGGTGAGGC
>JAVFAQ010000304.1:0-3797 GCA_034002325.1 Flavobacteriales bacterium
TGTGGCATACGGCCCGCTCGCTGTCGGTGTCGCTCTCGGTGGCGTACGACCTGCTCAACGCGGCGAACTTCAGCCTGTTCCTGGGGGATGTGTGGCGCTTCCGCAAGGGAGGCAACAAGGCCAAGGCGGTGGCGATCTGGGGCTACGCGGCCATGGCCGGGACCCTCTGCAAAATGGAAGACCTGATGGGCGTGCAGCGCAAGAGCGACCGGGCGTAGCACTGGGGCACGGACTTTGCAAAACCGGGGGCATGAACGTGCTCCACATCCCCTCTGGCCGCCCTGCCCGGGCATTCCGCACGTGGCGGAAGGCGGTCCTGCTCCCCCTTCTGCTACTGGCCGGGGCGGCCGCTCCGGCACAGGACGACTGGCCGGTGGTGGTCCTCTCCGGCCAGGACCGGATCCAGGTGTTCGAGCCGCAGCCCGAGGCCATCGACGGCAACCGCCTGGTGCTGCGCAGCGCCGTGTCCCTGCAACGGGCCGGCGAGAGCGACCCGGCCTTCGGCACCATCTGGGCCGATGCCGTGATGGAAATGGACCGCACCAGCCGACTGGGGCGGATGACCAGCTTCACCGTGACGGACACCCGGTTCCCCGCCCTCGACGAGGCCGGGCGCGCCGCCTTCGCCCGCACCCTCTCCGAGCAGCTGCCCGCCCAGGCACCGGTGCTCTCGCTGGATCACCTGGTGGCCGCCCTGGAGCGCGAGAAGGAAGGCTCGGCCGAGTACGTGAACAACCCGCCGGAGATCATCTACCAGGAGCGCCCCGGCGTGCTGGTGTTCGTGGACGGTGAGCCGCGCTACGAGGCCATGGAGCGCGAGCCTTCCCGCTACGACGACCCCAACCACCTGCCGCCCGGCGGCAGGGCCGAGCGCGTGGTGAACACCCCCTTCATCATGCTCCGCCTCGATGGCGATCGGCATTATCTCTACGGATCGGACATGTGGTTCAGCGCCGATGCCATCGCAGGTCCATGGGCCCGTGACTACAACGTGCCCCAATTGGCGCGCGACCTGGTGAAGCAGGTGGACGAAGGTGCTGCGCTGAGCACCACCGCCAGTGATGGTTCCAAGGTGGTGCCCACGATCGTGGTGCGCACCGTGCCGGCCGTGCTGATCGACCTGGACGGACCCCCGCAATGGCGGTCGGTGGCGGGCACCGGCCTGCTCTACGCCGCCAATTCCACCAAGGATGTCTTCATGGACCCCGGCTCGCAGCAGTATTTCGTGCTGGCCTCGGGCCGCTGGTTCAGCACCACGGACATGGCATCGGGCACCTGGCGCCACGTGGCCCCGGACAAGCTGCCCACCGACTTCGCCAAGATCCCCGAGGGCTCGGTGAAGGACGGTGTGCTGGCCCACGTGGCCGGCACCGACGCCGCCCGTGAGGCCGTGCGCGACTCGTACGTGCCCCAGACCGCGCGGGTGGAGCGCCACAACACCGACTTCAGCGTGCGGTACGAGGGCGAGCCCTGGTTCGACCCCATCCCCGGCACCGTGGTGGAGCTGGCCGTGAACGCCAGCGTGACCGTGCTGCGGATCAACGGGCACTACCATGCCCTGGACAATGCCGTGTGGTACGATGCGCCCGGCCCGCACGGGCCGTGGCAGGTGAGCACTTCGGTGCCCGCCGAGGTGAACACCATCCCGCCCAGCAGCCCGGCGTACAACACCCGCTACGTGTACATCTACGACCACACGCCCCAAGTGGTGTACGTGGGCTACACGCCGGGCTACCTGGGCAGCTTCGTGCAGTACGGTGTGCCCATCTACGGCACGGGGTATTACTACCCCTACTGGCGCGGGTATTGGCGGCCCCGCCCGTACACCTGGGGCTTCAACATGTACTATGATCCCTGGGTGGGCTGGGGCTACAACTGGGGCTGGGGCTGGAGTTGGTACTACCCCACCTGGTACGGCTGGGGCTGGGGCGCCCATCGCCCGTGGGGCTGGGGATGGGGCTGGTGCGGCCCGTACGGCTACCACCCGCCGGTGGTGTACGCCAACAACAGCTTCTATGGTCCGCGTGGTTCGCTGAACTCGCCGCGCAACGCCGGCACCATGCGCCAGGGCGGCACCGCGCGCAGCGAGGCGCGCGACCTCTATGCCGGGCGCACCGATGCGGGGATCACTTCCTCGCGCGTGCCCCGTGGATCGGCCGCCGGCACCCGTGTGGAGACCGGCCGTACCACGGGTGCGCCGCAGGACATCTTCAGCGACCGCGAAGGGAACGTGTACCGGCGGTCGGGTGAACGCACCGAGCGGTTGGAGAACGGCCGTTGGCGGCAGCAGCCCGAGAACGGCGGCCGCACCGCGCCCCGCCAGGACACCGGCACACGCCAGGAAACGCCGCGCCAAGTACCGCCCGTTCGGACCCCGCGTGAACCTGTGCAAACGCCGCCGGTAACCCGGCCGGCACCGCGCGAGATCCAGCACGACCGCGACCGGGGTCGCCAGCGGGAGCAAGGCTTCCAGCAGTACCAGCAGCGGCCGGCCACGCCGCCGGCACCTCCACGTGCTGCGCCATCCCCCGCACCCGCCCCCCCGCGTACGGCACCTGCGCCCGCGCCGGCGCCGCGCAGTACGCCCGCGCCCGCTCCGCAACGGGCGCCCAAGACGGCTCCCTCCGGTGGCGGCAGCCGTGGCGGAGGCGCGCCCTCCCGGGGCGGCGGTGGGCGGCGATAGGCCCGCCGATGCCAAGGCACGCCGCACGGCGGGGCGCATCCAAGCTCCGCCGTGCGGCGTGCCTGGCCGCCCTCAGGCCGATATGCGGGCCCAGCGGGCCAGGTACTTGTCCTCCAAGGCGCGCATGGCCGTGCGTTGGGCCGGGGTCTTGTCCGCGTGGCCCAGCAGGTGCAGCAGCCCATGCACCATCACCCGCCGCAGTTCTTGCTGCATGGCGACCTTGTAGATGGCCGCGTTCTCCTTGATGCGCGCATGCCCCAGGAGTACTTCGCCCTGCACCTCGGGGCCGTCTTCCAGGGGGAAGGTGATCACGTCGGTATGGTCGTCGTGGCCCAGGTAGGCCCGGTTGCACCGCAGCATTTCCTCTTCGGTGAGCAGGACATATCCCAGGTCGACGATGGTACGGCCATGGTCGCGGGCCACTTCGTGGAGCCACCGGCGCAGGCGCGCACGTTCGCGGAACGCATCGGGCACGCCGCGCACCGTGAAGTGGATGGCGGGCATGGTCACTCGGCCACCGGCCCCAGGGCGAAGGTCATCGCCACGGTGCTGCCGTTGTCGCTGAACTCCACGTTGTCGGCCAGGGCGCGCATCAGGAAGACGCCGCGCCCGTGCGGCTTTTCGATGTTCTGCGGGTCGGTGGGGTCGGGGAGGTGCGCGAAGTCGAACCCGGGCCCCTGGTCCTGCACCATGAACTCCAGCAGGCCGTCGCGCAGGCGGTAGCCCAGGCTCACGGACTTGGTGGGGTCCAGCCGGTTGCCATGGTGGATCGCGTTGTTCACGGCCTCGGTGAGCGCCACCAGGATGTTGCCGTAGCGGCTTTCGTGCACCTGGAGTTCGTTGCAGGCCTCGTCGATGAGCCGTTCGGCCAGGGCGATGTTCTCCGCCTTCGCGGGGAAGTCGATGCGCTGGGCGAACTCCAGTTCTCCGGTGGGTCGTACCATCTGGTCAGGGTCGGTCAAAAGTACCGAAATATGCGTTCACGCGGTCGCGGTAGTACGGTTTGAGACCGGGCGGAACGGTGCGCAGCAGTTCGGCCTCGCGGGTCTTCTGGCGCACATGCTCGAAGTACCGGGCGGGGTCCGGCGCGGGCCTGTCGCGCCCTTCATTGCTG
>JAVFAQ010000305.1:0-3779 GCA_034002325.1 Flavobacteriales bacterium
CCCCCCATCCATCACGTGACCGATCATGCGCTTGTTCTGGTCCAACATGGGAGATCCGCTGCTTCCCCACTCTATTCCCCCCTCATCAATGTCAGCATACCAAACTGGCTTGTTAAATCCCGGCTGGGGATAGCTGGCTGAAGTGACGGACGAAAACAGACCTATTTTCTTTTCCAGCGTCAGCGGATGTCCAATGAATGCCCCACTCATCGGCACATCGCCCGAATTATCCCAACCCACGTAATACGGGTGATAGCTTGCCGGGGGTG
Source organism: Flavobacteriales bacterium (assembly GCA_034002325.1). GTDB lineage: Bacteria > Bacteroidota > Bacteroidia > Flavobacteriales_F > PHOS-HE28 > PHOS-HE28. Next base: position 270 of record JAVFAQ010000305.1, read on the forward strand.
ATTGGTTCAATAGCAGAAGACGAAAGTCACCACTATAGTCTGAAGCAATGGACTCAGCCCCGGTGATTGATTGCGATAACGGAGCGATGCCCGTGCCGCAGCCAGGTTTCTCATAATTGAAATAGAATACCCAATTATCGGGATCCGATGGAGGCCCCGCGAAGCAGTGGTTAGCGATATGCACATACGGGGTGTAATCATTCGAACAGTTGTTCATGAGCACACCGGTGCATCCATTTCCATCTTCCCGCAAGAACATGACCACCGACCTTATCTGATCACGCCAGCCGTCCCCGGTACTGCATGCCACATCCACAAGGCAATCATCGTCGCGCAAACCCTTCTCCCCACCGAACAGGTCAAACGTACCGTGAACAAGATGGGAAATATGGATAATGCTGTTCTCCACTTCTGTAAGGTTCCCTTGGCACTTGATCACCAGCTCATCACCGGCGACCACTTGGGTGAGCAGCTCCTCCTTGGCCTTAAACTGAGTGGAAGCGGTGTATACGGCTTGCTGCTGACCGTTGCGGTCGCAGACAAGGAGTTTGACATCCCCAAGAAGATGAAGCGAGGAAAAGAATACGCTTAATGTCCTAGCACCGGCACTCTTTATCCGCAGGCTGGCGGTAGCAAGCCCATCCACGTCCACAACCCACGATGCCGTTGTCATGAAATCCAGATCCAAGTACCTCGGCTCACCATACTTGAAAAGTGGACCACTTCCGACCATCACCGATTCATCAGCTATTAATGGCGACACGGAAATGAATCCAACGCCCTCTTCGGCATACCGCGTTCCCGCTTCCCCCTTCAACGAAGCTTGGCCTTGAACACCCACCGGCAACAGGACGCATACGGTAAGGATCACAGTCAATGTATTGCGCATGGCCGAATGGGTTTTTCAAGTGTGAAGGTAGGGGTTTTTCTTTGGCAACTGGGCGACGGCAGCACCGTGCCGGTGTCGCAACGCAAACGCCAGCAGGTGATCGAGGCCATCGGGCGGCTGTGAGCATGGGGGGCGTGTCGGTATAGCGGCCGGCCAAGCAGGTGCTACGGGTGCCCTGGGCGGTGAACGGTTGTCCGCACGATCCCATCCACGCGATCATCCCCGGCGACTGCTCAATGGCCCCCCGCGTCCGGACCGCACCGCCCACGGCGCGCCTGGCGATCCCCCATCTTGCGCCCCACGAACACTACTGATGAAGCACATCCTTCGCGCTGGCCTGTTGATGGCGATCCTCGGCAGCACCGCCTTGCAGGCCCAACAGCTGAACCCCGTGACCAATGAGTTCTTGGTGAACCAGCAGGTGAGCGGCACGCAGACCTATCCGCACGTGGCCAGCGATGAGAACGGCGGCTACGTGATCGTGTGGCGCCACACCGCGAACACCCTGATGGCGCGCCGCTACGGCCCGGACCATCAGCCGCTCACCGACGAGATCGTCGTGGCCCAGGGCAACCAGGCCCGGGTGTACTACTGGAGCGAAGGCCGCTACGTGATCGCATGGAGCGGCACCCCCGCCGCCATGAAGGTGCTCAATGCCGACAATACCTTGAGCGAGACCTATCCGGTGGGCTACGCCGATGGGGTGGACATGGACATCCGGGGCGATGAGCTCGTGCATGTGGCCACCGGCGGCCAGCACATCCACATCCGCAAATGGAACCTGCTCACCCACGCCTGGACGGGGCCCTCCGTGCAGGTGTCCGAAGCGCCCAATGCCAACTACCGCTACCCGCAGGTGCGCTGGACCAGCACGGGCCAGATCGTCACCGTGTACAGCCGGGGCAGCGGCACGAACCGCATCTACCGCAAGACCTTCAATAGCAACCTGCTGGCGCAGATCCCCGAGGAGATCGTACACACCCTCAACTTCGGGCTGGTGAGCGTGATCAACGTGTCGATCAACGCCCTGGACCAACTGCTGATCTACGCGAAGTTCGGCGTGAACGGTATTGATGCCTTCTGGGGAAGGGTGCTGGACGCTGACGGCTCCGAGCTCATGGCCGGCGTGGGCAACATGAGCGCGCCGTACGCCTACTACTACACCGATTGCGAGCTCTTCGACAACGGCAACGTGGTGCTCACCAACAACCACATGAACTCCTTGAACGACCCCGAGGACTACAACGTGCGGGTCAACTACGGCATCAACTTCGGTTCGCCAAACACCGGATGGCAGCCGGCCAGCAACACCGTGAGCGGCGAGCAACGCTACCCGCACGTGACCAAGTTGCCCAACGGCGGCTTCCTCATGGTGTGGAACGGCAACGGTTTCCAAGGTGATACCGATGGCGTTTACGCACGGGCCTTCGGTGCCGCAGGCTGGCCGGGCATTACCAGCAATACGACACTGCCTGTCGTAGTGGACGAGACCGGCACCACGCAACAACTCGGCCTGCGCTTGGGCACCCCGCCCACGGGCAACGTGGTGATCGACCTGGCCGTGAGCGATCCCACCGAGGCGGCCATCGGCACCGCGCAGCTCACCTTCACGCCGGCGAACTGGGACCAGGTGCAGCAGGTGACCATCACCGGCGTTGACGATACCGAGGATGACGGCGACATCGACCTGCACGTGACCGCCACCATGAACGCGGCCACCGCCGATGCCACCTACGCCGCCCTGCCCGCCACGCAGTACGCCGTGGTGAACCGCGACGACGACGCCACCTTCCTCATGCCCGCCGACCAGAGCTTCTGCCGCACCACCGGCATGGCCCAGGTGGCCCTGACCATCACCAACAACGGCGATCCCGTGGGCACGCCCGTGGCCGTCAGCAGCGACCAGAGCGTGGTGCCCGATGCCGCCCTGAGCATCGTGCAGGCCGATGCCACCACCTACCATGTCGCCATCGCCTCCTTGGAAGACCAAGCATCCGGCACGGCCACCATCACCGTGACCGTCACGGATGGCAGCTTCACATACAGCGATGCCTTCGCCGTGACCACTTTGGGCACCGTGCCGGTCATCACGTGGGCGGACCCGGAGCTGGTGAGCACACCGGCCGTGAGCTACCAGTGGTACCTGAACGGCGCGGCGATCGCCGGGGCCACTGGGCAGACGTGGACGCCTTTGGAGAACGGCAACTACACGGTGGAGACCAGTGACGCCGGCGGATGCGTGATGCTGAGCACGGCCTACTTGTTCACCGGTGCCAATTGGCCGGCCCTCACCAGCAACACGCCACTGCCTGTCGTAGTGGACGAGACCGGCACCACGCAACAACTCGGCCTGCGCCTGGGCACCCCGCCCACGGGCAACGTGGTGATCGACCTGGCCGTGAGCGACCCCACCGAGGCGGCCATCAACACCGCGCAGCTCACCTTCACGCCGGCGAACTGGGACCAGGTGCAGCAGGTGACCATCACCGGCGTGGACGATACCGAGGATGACGGCGACATCGACCTGCACGTGACCGCCACCATGAACGCGGCCACCGCCGATGCCACCTACGCCGCCCTGCCCGCCACGCAGTACGCCGTGGTGAACCGCGACGACGACG
>JAVFAQ010000306.1:0-3761 GCA_034002325.1 Flavobacteriales bacterium
ATGGTTCAGGGCAGGGGTTCGGAGCGCAGGTGCAGGCCGAAGGTGCGGCGCGGCCGGGCCTGGTCGCCGGGCGGCAGCTCGGGCAGCGCGCGGGCGGTGTACACCGCGCACAGGGTGTGGGCCACACGGCGCAGCAGCGGACGGCCCTGCGGCGGGCAGCCGTCCAGTATGCCGCGCACCACCTCCCAGCGCTGGTCGGTGGGCTGGTGGCCGGCATCGTGCCACACGATCACGCTGTGGTCGTCGCGCAGCAGGCGAAAGGCCGTTCGGGTGTCGCTCAGCACGCTGTCGTAATGGTGGTCGCCGTCCACGAACACGATGTCGTACCGGCCGTGGTGGTCGCTGAGGTCCATCCGGCGGCTGTCGCCGAAGAGGCGCACCACGTTGGGCAGGCCGGCGCAAAAAAGGCCCTGCTGGGCGATGTAGGCCGGTGCCGCGCCGCGCCGCCGCAGCTCTTCGGCGGGCAGGTCCAGGGTGAGGCAGGTGCCGGCGTGCATCGCCACGTTGGCCACGCTCTCCCCGCGCCAGGTGCCGATCTCGAAGTAGCTGCAGCCGGGCCGGTCACGGGCCAGGGCCTTGAGCAGCGCCAGGTCGGTGGGCAGCGAGCCGCCTTCCAGGAAAGCGTAGGGCTTGACCTCCCCGTCCAACGAGGCCACTATGTGCTGCGGATCGGTGAAGGGCAGGCCCTGCGGCAGGCCGTATCGGGCGGACACGGCCTCGCGATGCTCGTCCGCTGTTTCCAGCACCCGGTTGAGCAGGGCCGGCCGGCGGGCGATGCGGCCCAGTGCCTTGAGGAGGTTGCGGGTCTTTCCCATCAGCGGTCGGCACGGGTGAATCGGGCCAGCAGCCCCCGCAGCCGTTCGCGGTCGGCGGCGGTGGGCAGCAGGTCGCGCAGGTGCATCCCCGGGGCGCGAAGGAACCACCAAAGAACGAATAGTCCGGTGGTGGACAGCGATGCGCTGAGGATGGCCCCGGCGGTGCGCATGTCGTATTGCGGCAGGAAGGCCCAGGTGAGCGCGGCGGTGACGAGCAGCCCGGCCAGGTTGGCCAGGGTGTTCACGTGGTAGCGGCCCGTGCCGGAGAAGTAGTGCCCCACCACCAACAGCAGGGTGTACATCAGCGCGCCGGGCGCCAGCACCACGATGGCATCGCCCACGGCCGAGAAGTCGCGGCCGAAGAGCCGGGTGAAGAAGGCCGACGGCACCATGGCCAGCACCGCCAGGGCGACGAGGGTCATCACCAGCGAGAGCTTCACCAGCGACAGGGTGAGGCGGCGGTTGCGGGCATCGTCGCCGCTGTTGGCGATGGCGGCGTACTGCACCATGGCCATGCTGTTGCTGATGAGCCACACGGATTCCACCAAGGACACGCCGTTGGCGTAGACGCCCACTGCGGCATCGTCCACCCGGTGGCTCAGCAGGTAGTAGCCCACGCGCAGGCTCACCAATTGCAGCACGGTGCCGGCCATGTTCACCGCGCCCAGGCGGAAGGCATCGCCCGCCAGCCGCCCTATCCCGTGCAGGCCGCCGGTGCGCAGGCCGGGCCGCAGCAGCAGCAGGCTGGCCACGGCGCCCGTGCCGTACGCGGCGTACAGGGCCGCCACGTAGGCCATCACATCGCGGCGGCCGGCCACCAGGAACATGAGCACGAAACCGATCAGCAGCACCACCACTTGCACCAGGCCCATGAGGTTGTTGGCCATCACGCGGTCGCGGCCCAGCAGCATGGTGAGGTGGGTGCTGAAGACCGCGCTGAGAAATGCGATCGCGGCCACGTGCGGCACCATCCAGGCATCGATCAGGGGCACGGCGCGCAGCACCCCGTAGGCGCCGCCGCACACCACGGCCGACCACAGGTGGCTCAGCAGCAGCAGCTGGCCCACGTTGGACCGCGGCACCAAGTACACCAGCGTGGCGCCGCCCACCACGGCGCACACCATGCACACGATGGTCACCGTGGCGAGCACCAGGCTGGCCTGCCCCCTGCCCTCGGCGCCGATCCACTGGCTCAACAGCACCACCACCAGCAGGTTCAGCAGGGCGATCACCACGCGGAAACCGAAGGTGGCGGCGATGCGGCGGAGCATGGGGTACGGAACGGGGTCAGGTGCCGGCTATCGGCGGCTTCGGCGGGCGGGTGCCGTGGCCGGCCGGTCCGGGGGCATGGTGGAAGGTTGGTTCAGGCGGCCCATGGAGGGATCATCCGTGCATGGTGGGGGCCTTGCCGTAACGCCCCACCACTTCGGCTTCGTGCGCGAGGAACGCCTTCCACCGGTGGTCCACTTCGGCACGTGGGGCCAGTTGGCGGGCAAAGCCGATGAAGGTGGCGTAGTGGCCGGCCTCGCTCTCCATCAGCTCGCGGTAGAACCGGCGCAGCTCGGGGTCGGGGCATTCCTCGGTGAGCAGCTTGAAGCGCTCGCAACTGCGGGCCTCGATCATGGCGCTCAGCAGCAGGCGGTCCACCAGGCGCTCCATGCGGGTGCCGTCCTTGCGCACGAAGGCCATGAGCTCGTGTACGTAATGGTCCTTGCGCTCGTGGCCCAGCTTCCAGCCACGCTTGTGGATATGGGCCACCACTTGCTCGAAGTGCTCCAGCTCCTCGCGCGCGATCCGCAGCAGCTCGGCCACCAGCGTGTCCTGCTCGGGGTGGCGCACGATCATGCTGATGGCGTTGCTGGCGGCCTTCTGTTCGCACCAGGCGTGGTCGGTGAGCAGTTCGGGCAGGTCCTGGCGCACCAGTTCGGCCCAACGCGGATCGGTGGGAAGTTGCAGTCCGAGCATGGCGCAAAGGTGCGGGGCGCGGCCGGAACACGGACCGGGCGGTGGCCACGGATCGCGGCGCGGGCATCGCACGATCGCCGTGCGCGACCTAATTTCGGCCCCGCAAGCGGGAGTAGCTCAGTTGGTAGAGCATCAGCTTCCCAAGCTGAACGTCGCGGGTTCGAGTCCCGTTTCCCGCTCCAGGATGGAACGGCCTCCGGCACGGGGGCCTTTTCTTTGTGGTCCCCTCGCCATGATCCTCCGTGCCGTTCCCTTCCTGCTGGCCCCCGTCGCGTGCCAGGTGCCCGGCACCGGAACCCCAGCACCCTCCGCCACCATGCGCACCGCTCCCGCTCCCGTTCCCGACCACTTGGACACGATCACCCTCGGCGCCGGCTGCTTCTGGTGCGTGGAGGCCGTCTTCGAGGAGATGAAGGGCGTGCATTCGGTGGTGTCGGGCTACATGGGCGGCCACGTGGAAGACCCCGGCTACCGCGAGGTGTGTACCGGCCGCACCGGCCATGCCGAAGTGGTGCAAGTGGCCTTCGACCCCGCGGTGGTCAGCGTGGACGAGGTGCTGGAGGTGTTCTGGGCCACGCACGACCCCACCACGCTCAACCGCCAGGGCGCCGATGTGGGCACGCAATACCGTTCGGCCGTGTTCCACCACACCGATGCGCAGCGCGAGAAGGCCGTCGCCTACAAGGCCGCCCTCGATGCCAGCGGCGCCTTCCACCGGCCCATCGTCACGGAGATCGTGCCGGCCACCACGTTCTACCGGGCCGAGGAGGACCACCAGGCGTACTACGCCAACAACCCGGAGCAGGCGTACTGCCGCAAGGTGGTCCGCCCCAAGCTCGACAAGTTCCGCAAGGTGTTCGCCGACAAACTGCGCACCCCCTGACCCCGTTCCGCCCCCGCATGCGCCATATCCCCGACATCCTGCTCGCCGCCGCCGCCCATCCCCTGCACGCCCAGCCCGGCCCTGAACGGGTGCGCAAC
>JAVFAQ010000307.1:0-3753 GCA_034002325.1 Flavobacteriales bacterium
ATCTACAAGCGCGAGAGCGACGGGCAGGGCGGCTGGAAGGTGACCGAGGAGTGGCGCATCTGGCACCCCAACGTGAAGCCGTGCGGCGTGCAGGCCTTCAGCACCGCCGACGGCAGCCTGGCCTGGGACAGCGAGCGCTTCCGCAAGGGCATCACCAACGCCGTGGTGGTGGGCGACCAGTTCGTGGTGTGCAGCGGCAAGGAGCTCTACAGCATGGACCTGGCCAACGGCGCCGAGAAGTTCGTGGTGCCCGTGGCCAAGGGCGGCGTGGGCAACGCCGACCAGATCATGACCTACAAGGACATGATCGTGGTGGTGGGCGACAAGGGCGTGAGCACCTTCAACATGACCACCGGCGAGCCCGTGGCCAGCGGCAAGTACAAGAAGGCCGACCTGGAGGACGTGGAGGGCGACCGCATGATCCTGAAGACCGCCAAGAGCGACATCGCCTGCTTCGACCTGGACAACTGCACCTACAAGCAGTTCAAGGCGCGCACCGGCGCGGTGACGAGCATGAGCACCTGCGGCAACTACGTGTACGTGTACGACAAGAAGAACGTGACCAAAGTGGGTACCCGGTAGGGTGCGAGCCCGATCGGGGAAAGCGCGGGCCGTGCCGGAAGGTGCGGCCCGCGTGGCGTACCGGCCGGTCAGTCCAGCAGGCCCTCCACCGGGCCCTTGCCCTGGCGCAGCACCACCGGCCCGGCATCGCCGCTGAGGTCGATCACCGTGCTGCCGTCCAGGCCGCCCGCGCCGCCGTCCACCACCACCTCCACCAGGTGCCCGGTGCGTTCATGGATCAGGCCCGCATCGCTGGTGTGCTCCAGGATCGCGTCCTCGTCGCGCACGCTGGCCACGGCCAAGGCATGGCCCAGCTCTTCCACGATCGCCAGGGGGATGGGGTGGTCGGGCACGCGGATGCCCACCGTGCGCTTGTTGTTCTTGAACAGCCGGGGGATCTCGTTGCTGGCCGGCACGATGAAGGTGTAGGGGCCGGGCAGCGCCTTCTTCATCAGGCGGAAGGCGGGCGTGTCCACCTGCCGCGCGTACTGCGCGAGCTGCCCCAGGTCCTTGCAGATCAGGCTCAGGTCCGCCTTGCCGGGCCGCGCGCCCTTGAGCTTGGTGACGCGCTCGATGGCCCGGGCGTGCTCCGCGCTGCATACGAAGGCGTACACGGTGTCGGTGGGGATCACGACCACCCCGCCGCCCCGCAGCTGTTCCACTACTTGCCTGATCTTGCGCGGTTCGGGGTTCTGCGGATGGATGGCGAGGAGCATGCGTCGTTCAGGGTCTTTCGGCCCGGCCGGCGGCCTTGCGGTGGTCGGCCAGGAACTTCTCCAGGCCCGCGGTGGTGAGCGGGTGGTCGAACAGGGCGGTGATGGCGCTGAGCGGGCAGGTGGCCACATCGGCGCCCACCTCGGCGCACTGGATGATGTGCATGGGGTGGCGGATGCTGGCCGCCAGGATCGCCGTGCCGTAGCCGTAGTTGTCGTAGATGGTGCGGATCTGCTCGATCAGGCCCACGCCATCGGTGCTCACATCGTCCAGCCGGCCCACGAAGGGCGATACGTAGGTGGCGCCCGCCTTGGCCGCCAGCAGCGCCTGCCCCGCGCTGAACACCAGCGTGCAATTGGTCTTGATGCCCTTGCCGCTGAAATGCTTCAGGGCCTTCACCCCGTCGCGTGTCATGGGCACCTTCACCACGATGTTGGCGTGCAGCTCGGCCAGCTGCTCGCCCTCGCGCACGATCCCGTCGAAGTCCGTGGCGATCACCTCGGCGCTCACCGGCCCGTCAACGATGTGGCATATCGCCACGTAGTGCCGCAGCACGTTGTCCGTGCCGCTGATGCCTTCCTTGGCCATGAGCGACGGGTTGGTGGTCACACCGTCGAGCACGCCCAGTTCACGGGCTTCCTTGATCTGGGCCAGGCTGGCCGTGTCGATGAAGAATTTCATGTGATGTGGCGGGAAATGCGCCCCGGCAAAGGTACCGTTCCTGCGCCATTGGGGCGGCCGCACCATCTTTGTGCCGGAAGTGGCCCCGGACCGGGCGCAGCGTCCAAATACCGGCCCGGTGCCCTTCCGCCGGCCGGAAAGGCCCGGTACCACCCCCTTCCCCAACAGGCACGGCCTGCGAAAACCGCCACCGGTGATACCCGCGAAGATCCATTACGTGTGGTTCGGAGGGAAGCCCCTTCCTCCGGTGATGCGCGCCACGATCGACCAGTGGCGGCGGCTGATGCCCGACCATGAGGTGATCGAGTGGAACGAATCCAACATCGACCCCGGCTCACATCCGTTCATGGCCCGCATGCATGCGCAGGGCCGCTACGCTTTTGCCAGCGACTACGCCCGCCTGCGGGTGCTGCATGCCCATGGCGGCCTTTACCTGGACACGGACGTGACGATGAAGAAGAGCCTGCTCCCCTTCATGCACGAGAGCTGCCTGTGGTCGTTCGAGTTCGACTCCTTCCTTTCCACGGCCGTGATCGCCGCAGTGCCCGGCCATCCGTTGATCGCCGACCTGATGGCCATGTACGACGGCATGACCGAGGGCGTGGTGAACAACGACCTGGTGACGCGCCACTTCCTGGCCCGGTATCCCGGGTTCCGGCTGAACAACCGCGACCAACGCCTGCCCGACGGGGTGCGTGTGGTGCCCAAGGAGTATTTCATCGTGCCGTCCTTCGACCGCACGAAGAACTTCGCCGTGCATGCGGCCAACAACCACTGGAAGCAGCCGGGCGGCGGGGGGCGCCTGGCCGGGGCCGTCCGGCGGGTGCTGGGCGACGTGCTCTTCTACAAGCTGGTGAACCTGTGGATGGGCTGGCGCAGCGAGTACCTGGCGCTGGACCGCGCACGCCGCCGTTGAACGACCATGGGCACGATCGACCGCTTCTACACCGCCTTCGCCCGGCACGACGGGGCCGCCATGGCCGCGTGCTACGCGGACGATGCGCAGTTCAGCGACCCGGTGTTCCCCCGGCTCGACGCCGAAGGTGCCCGGGCCATGTGGCGCATGCTGGTCGCCGCCGGCCCCGACCTGCGGGTGACGCACCGGGTGCTGGAGGAGGGCGCCGGCCATGCCCGCTGCCGCTGGGAGGCCCGGTACACCTTCGGCCCCGCCCGGCGACCGGTACACAACATCGTACACGCGGAGTTCGTCCTGCGCGACGGGCTGATCGTGCGCCACCGTGACCGGTTCCCGTTCTGGCGGTGGAGCCGGCAGGCCCTGGGTGCCACCGGCCTGTTCTTCGGCTGGACACCCCTGCTGCGCCGCTCCGTGCAGCGCTCCGCCGCCCGGTCGCTGGCCCGGGCCCGCGGTGCCGCCTGACCCACGGGCGGCTCGTGCCCTTGCGGTGGATCCATTCCCGTTCACCAACTTCGTGGCACCATTCCGCACATGTCCAGAACAGCCCTCATCACCGGTGGCAGCCGAGGCATCGGCCGGGCCATCGCCTTGGAACTCGCCGGCCACGGTTACAACATCGTGGTGGCCGCCAAATCCACCGAGGAAGACCCCCGCATCCCCGGCACCATCCATTCCGTGGCCGCCGAGGTGGAGGCCCTGGGCGTGAAGGCCCTGCCCGTGAAGGTGGACATCCGCTTCGAGGACCAGGTGGCGGACATGTTCCGGCAGGTGAAGGGCGCCTTCGGCCAGCTCGATGTGCTGGTGAACAACGCCTGCGCCATCGACCTCTCGGGCACCGAGCGCATGAGCATGAAGCGCTGGGACCTGATGAACACCATCAA
>JAVFAQ010000308.1:0-3750 GCA_034002325.1 Flavobacteriales bacterium
CGCACACCCGCCACATGTACCCGGCGGAGTTGAGCGGCGGCATGAAACGGCGCATCGGCCTGGCGCGCACATTGATCATGAAACCCGAGGTGGTGCTGTACGACGAGCCCACCACCGGCCTGGACCCCATCACCAGTTTGGAGATGGTGGAGCTGATCCTGAAGCTGCAACGCGACTACGGCACTTCGTCCATCATCATCTCGCACGACCTGAACGTGGCCAAGCGCGCCGCCGGCCGCATCGCCCTGCTGTACGAGGGCCGCAATTACACCGAGGGCACCTACGACGAACTGCGCGCTTCGGAGGATCCGTTGGTGAGGAAGTTCTTTTTGATGATGTAGGAAAAAGCGTTGAAGAGCGAGAGAGTGCGAGGGTGCGAGAGCGGCCCCGTCGTCCCTCTCACTCTCGCACTCTTTCACCCTCCCACGCTACTTTCACCCCGCATGCCCTCCAAGAAGACCGACCATCTCCGATTAGGACTTTTCGTGCTCGCCGGTACGCTCGTGCTGGTGCTGGGCCTCTATCTGCTCGGCGCCAAGCGCAGCCTGTTCCGCAGCACCGTCACGGTAAGCGCGCACTTCGGGCAGGTGAGCGGGTTGCGGCCGGGCAACAACGTGCGCTACGCGGGCATCAACGTGGGCACCGTGCGCTCCATCCGCATCGTGAGCGACACGGCTGTGCTGGTGTCGATGGACATCCGCGAGCAGGACGCCGGGCACATCCGCAGCAACGCCATCGCCAGCCTGGGCAACGACGGGCTGATGGGCAGCAAATTAGTGAACCTCGGTCCGGGCGACGGCGAGGGTACCCCGGTCCAGGACGGCACGCACCTGCGCAGCAGCGTGCCGCTGGACACCGACCTGATGATGCGCACGCTGGACCGCACCAATGCCAACATGGCGGCCATCACCGACGACCTGCGCCAACTGAGCGGACGCCTGAACGCCCCCGGTGGCCTGACCCATCTGCTGGGTGATACCGCATTGGCCGGGCAGGTGCGCCTTGCGCTGGGCGACCTGGGCCATTCCGCCGCGCAACTGCGGTCGGCCACCACCAACGTGGAAGGCGTGCTGGCCGACGTGAGCGCGGGCAAGGGCGTGATCGGCCTGCTGGTGGGCGATCCCACCGCCGAGCAGCAGGTGCGCGACTGGCTCACCACCATGCAGCACCTGGCCGACAGCCTCACGCAGGCCGCGGCCCAGGTGGACCGCTTCGCCGAGGGCCTCAACACGCCCGGCGGATTGGGCCATGCGCTGAGCCGCGACACCGCCGTGGCCGGTGACGTGCGCCGCACCCTGCAACAGCTGGAGCGCAGCAGCTATCTGCTGGAGGAGGACCTCAAGGCCCTTCAGCGCAACTGGTTCTTCCGGCGGTACTTCAGGGAGAAGGCGAAGGAGGGGCGGTAGGCGGTGCGCATGTACCGGTAACTTCGCCGCCGTTCCATTCGCATGACCGATACCAGCGCCCCCCGCCCCATCCTGGCCTTGCAGGACATGTACCGCCACCTGCAGCGGCTGGTGGAGACGCGCCTGTGGCTGAAGGTGCTCATCGGCATGTTCCTCGGCATCGGGCTGGGGGTGGCCCTGAGCGCCGATGCGGCGTTGGTGCCTCCGCATATCGCCACGCCGTTGATCGACTGGCTGGCGCTGCCCGGGCTGCTGTTCATCCGGCTCATCCAGATGATCATGATCCCGTTGGTGGTCACCTCGGTGATCCGCGGCATCGTGGGCGGCGGCGACCCGGCCGAGCTCAAGGTGCTGGGTCCGCGCGTGGCCCTGTTCTTCCTGGTGTTCACCGTGGCGGCCATCATCATCGGCATCGCGGTGGCCGGCTGGCTGCGGCCCGGCGACCTGCTGGCCATGCAGGGGTGGGACACCGGTGCGGCCGCGCCCTCCATCGCCGCCGAGCGGCCCACGGTCACCTCGTTCATCACCGACCTGCTGCCCGAGAACCCGTTGGCCTCGATGGTCTCCGGCGAGATGCTCAGCATCGTGGTGTTCGCCATCATCGCGGGCATCGCCATGCTGGCGTTGGACGCGCCCACCGCCGAACCGGTGATCCGCCTGCTGGGCGCCGTGCAGGAGATCTGCATGACCATCATCCGCTGGGCCATGAAGCTCGCGCCCGTCGCGGTGTTCGGCTTGATGTGCCAGGTGACGGCCTCCGTGGGCTGGAACGCGCTCAGCGGCCTTGGCATGTACGTGTTCGCCGTGCTGCTGGCCATGGGCCTGCTGGCCTTCGCCAACGTGGCGGTAGCGTGGTGGTGCGGCGTGCGCCCCGGGAAGTTCCTGGCCGGTTGCCGCGACATGATGCTGCTGGCCTTCTCCACTTCCAGCTCCGCCGCCGTGATGCCTTTGAGCCTGAAGACCGCCCTGGAGCAGTTCCACATCCGCGAGAGCATCGCCCGCTTCGTGGTGCCGGTGGGCACCATCATCAACATGAACGGCACCGCGGCCTTCCAGGCCATCGCGGCGATCTTCCTGGCGCAGGTCTACGGGCTGGACCTGGGGCTGCCGGCGATCGTGATGATGGTGGTGACCTCCGTGGCTGCCTCCATCGGCACGCCCTCGGCACCGGGCGCGGGGGTGATCGTGCTGGCCACCGTGCTCAGCAGCGTGGGCATCCCCGTGGAAGGCATCGGCATCATCATCGGCGTGGACCGCCTGTTGGGCATGGTGCGCTCCTCGCTCAATGTGATGAACGACATGACCACCTGCATCTGGTTCGAGCGCAAGGCCAGGAAGGCGGAGGTGGCGATGGCAACCTAGGTTGTCATGGCTCCATCAGGGGCCGGACTGACCAGGGTGCTTCCGGAATGACGACCATCAGTCTTGGCCACACACCCGCCCGACTAACTTTGCTGCATGCGGCGCCTGCTGTCCTCCTTCTTGATCGCACTGGCCTATGGGCTGGTGCTGGTGCCGGAGGCGGTACACCTGCCCGCCTTGGCAGGGCATTATCTCGAGCATCGTGCGGAGGACCCTGACCTGGAGCTGCTGGATTTCCTGGCCTTGCACTATGGGGACAAGGAGCATGAGCGCAATGGTGATGCACCGCACGAACAACTGCCTTTCCACCATCCCCATTCAGCAGGTGAAAACCTGCCCACCATGGCGCTGCTGACGGCCATGCCGCTGCTGGATACCCCGCAGCTGCCCGTTCCTGCGCATGCCGTCCATGGGGACGATGACCCCCTGGCCGGCCACCGCCATGGCCTGATCCAGCCGCCGCGCTGCTGATCCCTCCGGCGAACGTGCGGTGATCCATCGCACCGACGTGCCCGACCGGCCTTTGCGCCGTTCCCGGTCCCATGCACCTGTCCGGTCGCCCCCTTGGGGGTCGGCGCTACGGGTGTCTCCCCAACAACCATCGTTTCCCGCATTCCCCATGATCGAACGAATCATCCGCTATTCCCTGCACCACAAGGCCGTGGTGGGCGTCGGTGTGCTGGCGCTGCTGATCGGCGGGCTGGTAGCCTTCCGCGGCCTGCCCATGGATGCCGTGCCCGACATCACCAACAACCAGGTGCAGGTGATCACCCTCGCGCCCACGCTCGCTACCCTGGAAGTGGAGCGCTTCGTGAGCTATCCCGTGGAGCAGGGCCTGGCCAGCTTGCCTCGCATGACGGAACTGCGCAGCATCTCGCGCTTCGGCCTCAGCCAGGTCACCGCCGTGTTCGAGGATGGCATGGACACCTACCTCGCCCGTCAATTGGTGAACGAGCGCCTGCAACAACTGGCCGGCAGCATG
>JAVFAQ010000309.1:0-3735 GCA_034002325.1 Flavobacteriales bacterium
AGCTGTCCGGCCGTGCCCGGTAGTGGTACAGCCGCACGCCCTCGAAGGTCTCCTCCACGTGGGAGGCCACCATCAGATGGGTGCCGTCCCCCAGGTCGAAGAAGACCTGGGCCAGCAGAGTGTCGTGCCGCACGTTGTCGTCCACCATGGGGAAGACCATGGGCGCGCCGGCCACCTGCACAGGCGCAACGGGCGCTTCCGGTCCGGCATCAGGCGGCGCGGGCCGGTCGCCCGATCCGCATGCGGCGGCCACCACCAGTGCGGCCATGGCCAGGCGGCCGGGCATCGGCCTATTCGTCCACATGGCGCACCTCTCCGGACCCGGTGACCTGTGCGGTGATCACGGGTTTCGCACCCTTGTACTTCACGTCGCCGCTGCCGGTGATCCGCGCATCGAGCGTGCCGGTCAACACGGTGATGTCACCGCTGCCCACCACCCGCGCGTTGGCGCTGCCGGTGGTGAGGTTGCCGGCCTTGATGTCGCCGCTGCCCTTCACCTGGGCGTCCAAGGTGCTCGCCGTGCCCAGCAGCTTGATCTCGCCCGAGCCGCTCAGGTCCGCGTGTACGGTGCCGGCCACCACGTTCAGTTCCACGTCGCCGCTGCCCCTGAGCTGCACGTTCAACACGTCCACCTCGAAGGGCGTGGTGCTGATCACGTCCCCCGAGCCGGCCACGGTCACCTGGTCCAGGGCGGGCATGACGATGTGGACCACGAAGGGCTTGTTCGTGGTATAGCTGCCCCGGCTGCTGATCCGGCAGATGCCGTCGCGCACCTCCAGTTCCAGCAGTTCGGCGATGTTGGCCTGGGCCTCCACCTCCACCTGCTGCACGGCGCCCCGGGTGATGGCCACATCGAGCGAGCCGCTGAGCTCCACACCGTGGAAGTCAGCCACCGACAAGGTTTTGCGAACAACGGGCCCGGACCCCTTCACGTGGTCCAGGAAGGTGCATGAGGCGAGCAGCCAGCCACCGACGGCCACCGCGAGGAGGGTATGGGTCAATCGCATCAGGTACATGTTCGGGGCGCAGGTTGGTTCCTTCGTCCCAAATGTAACGCAGGGGCCCGGCGATGGCGCAGCTACCTTCGCCGCCATGGGATACGGTGTGGTGGACGATGCCTTCGTCCAACAGCTCCAGGACGTGCTGCCCCCGGGCACGGTGTCCGTCGATCCGGAGCAACGGCGCCATTACGGGCATGATGAGACCGAGGACCTGGTGCATCCGCCCGATGTGGTGGTGCGGCCCCTGACCACCGCGCAAGTGGCCGCGGTGGTGCGGCTCTGTGCCCGGCATCGCGTGCCCGTCACGCCGATCGGGGGGCGCACCGGCCTGAGCGGCGGCGCCCTGTGCGTGCATGGCGGGGTGGGCCTCTCCGTGGACCGCATGGACGCGATCGTGCATATCGACACGGACAACATGCAGGTGACGGTGCAGCCCGGGGTGATCACCCAGGTGCTGCAGGACGCCGTGGCCGCGCACGGCCTCTACTACCCGCCCGACCCCGCCAGCCGGGGCAGTTGCACCATCGGCGGCAACCTGGCCGAGAACGCCGGCGGCCCGCGTGCCGTGAAGTACGGGGTGACGCGCGACTTCGTGCTGGACCTGGAAGTGGTGCTGCCCGACGGCGAGGTGGTGCGTACCGGCGCGCGCACTTTGAAGAACGCCACCGGCTACGACCTCACGCACCTGGTGGTGGGCAGCGAGGGCACCTTGGGCATCATCACCGAGGCCGTGCTGCGCCTGGTGCCCCTGCCCACCGAAAACCGCCTCATGCTGGTGCCCTTCGCCAGCGCCGTGCGCGCATGCGAGGCCGTGAGCGCCGTGTTCCGCGCGGGCGTGGTGCCCAGCGCGTTGGAGTTCATGGAACGGGACGCCATCGCCTGGACCATGCGCTTCACCGATGACCTGCCCACGCAGGTGGACACCGGCCCCGGGGCCTATCTGCTGGTGGAGGTGGACGGCCACGATGCCGCGGTCCTCTTGGACCACTGCGCGACCATCGCCGGGGTGATGGAGGACCACGGTGCCGGGGAGGTGCTGCTGGCCGATGATGCCGCCACCAAGGAGGCGCTCTGGCGGTTGCGGCGCAGCGTGCCGGTGAGCGTGAAGGCGCACAGCGTGTACAAGGAGGAGGACACCGTGGTGCCGCGCTTCGCCCTGCCCCGGCTGCTCGAGGGGGTGAAGGCCATCGGTGGGCGCCACGGATTCCGGAGCGTGTGCTACGGCCATGCCGGCGACGGCAACCTGCACGTGAACATCATCAAGGGCGACCTGCCCGATGGGTTCTGGCGGGACGAGCTGCCCGGTGCCGTGCGAGAGATCTTCGCGCTCGTGGTGTCGCTCGGTGGCACGCTCAGCGGCGAGCACGGCATCGGCCTGGTGCAACGGCCGTACATGGACATCGTGTTCTCGCCCCGCCAACTGGCGCTGATGCGGGCCATCAAGCAGGCGTTCGACCCGCTGGGGATCATGAACCCCGGGAAGGTCCTGCCTTGAGCATACCGGTGGAACGTGAACGGCCGGGCACGTGGGGGTGCCCGGCCGCTCACATCAGGCAGCCGTCATCGGAACAGCGTGAAGTGGCCGGCGAACTCGAACCGGTCGCGCTTGATGGCGTCCACCACATCGGCCTGGAACACGTACACGCCGTCGGGCATGTCCGTGCCGCCCGCCGTGCCGTCCCAGCCTTCCCACGGGTCGGTGGTCTCGAACAGCAGCCGGCCCCAGCGGTCGTAGATGCGCAGCACGTACAGCTCCAGGTCCACCACGTTGGCCACCGGCATGAACACGTCGTTGATGCCGTCCCCGTTGGGGGTGAAGGCGTTGGGCAGGAAGAAGACATGGTCCTGCGGGGTGAGGTGGGCGATGATCGTATCACCTTCCCAGAAGGAAATGGACAGCGTGTCCGAGGTGCTGTCCGGCAGGAAGAGGTTGTTCTCCACGGTCCAGTAGTCGAAATCGAAGTACAGGGCCGGCACCACTTTCACGTGGATGGGGGTCTCCTCGGGCGCGGTGACCCAGCGGGGCAGGTCGGCGTAGAGGGTGTCGTTGAACAGGATCGCGGCGCTGCCCGGCGGGTCGGCGTCCAGAAGGATGTCGTAGCGGATGGGCGGCACGAAGTGGGCCACGATGCTGTCCGCGCCGAAGAAGCGGGCCACCACCAAGGAGTCGTTCATGGTGGGGTTGATGGTGGTGGGGCCGAAGATCTCCCAGTGGCTGAAGATCCACTCGGGTTCCTCGCCCGGCAGGTTGTTGCCCCGGGCCTCGAGCTCGGTATCGATGCCGCCGTAGTAGGTGCCGGAGAAGGGATAGGCCTCCGGTGTGATGGAGTTGATCCGGATGGTGCCGGCCTCGGGCGGGTCCACGTTGAAGGTCACCTCATACGGACCGTCCAGGTCGTAGCAGTCGATCAGGCCGTCCTGGATGGCTTCGCAGCGTTCCAGCATGAAGTCGCGGATCTCCTGCACGTTGGCCTCCCATCCGGCCACGCTGCCGCCCCAGCGCGCCACATGCCCGGGCATCTCCGGCGCCATGAGGCCCACCAGGCTGTCCAGGAAGGCGATCGTGTGGTCGCAGGTGAACACGGTGTTGCCCAGGTCGATGTACCGGTTGGTGTAGTAGTTGGACACGATCTCGCTCTCCTCCAGCAGCTTCTCCAGGATCACGGTATGGCCCTGGCCGCCGGGGTTGGGCAGCGATTCCGCCTGGCAGGGGTCGGCGTCCGGGTCGGTGTTG
>JAVFAQ010000310.1:0-3731 GCA_034002325.1 Flavobacteriales bacterium
CTTCTGCAAGAAGCACCGCATGAAGCGCCCGCCCCTGGTCACCACCATCACACGCACGGCACGCATCACCTACCTGGACCAGGAGATCGAGTTCGTTCCCGCGAGCCTGCATTGTTACACCGTGGGCAAGAACACCCTTGAGCGCAACGCACGCTATTGAGCCGTGCCCCACGGCCGTGCACCGCCATCCCCGCCCCCTACCTTGCCCCCATGCCCACCCTCCACATCAAGCACATGGTGTGCGACCGCTGCGTGATGGCCGTGCGCGACGTGCTGCACGAGCTCGCCATTCCCGCCAAGCACGTGGGCCTGGGCGAGGTGGTGCTGGAACGGCCGATCACCTCGCGGATGGGCATGGCCACTTCGATGGGTCTTTTGGGTGTTGTCATGGGGCGGTGCGCTCTGTGAAGCCCTGGTGCAGGGCCTTTAGCCAGGTGTAGGTATCAGTGCTGGACGCTTTGCTCTCCTGCGCCCATGCGAGGGCGATGCGTGAGGTGTCCGGGTCCAGGAGATGGCGCTCCAGGGTGCCGCGCACGTGGGCCACCGCAGGCCCGTTGGAGCGGATGGTGGTACCGATCTGCCGGCCGATGGCCCGGGCAGCACAGCGGTTGCGATCGAAGGGTTCCTCATCGAGCAGGTCGGCATGGTCGGTGGCGAGGTGGTCCAAGGCCACATCGAAGTACTGGTCGATGATGGAGAGGATGTCGCTGAGGTCCTTTGTGCGATCGGGGCGGTCGCCGTAGGCGAGCAGTTTCAGCAGGCACATGCCCGGCAAGGGAGGCACGTGCAGGGTTCGCCCATCGGCCATGGCGATCGGGTCCGCCTGCTGCATCACCTCTGCGAAACCGAGCATCACCAGTTGGGTCTCGCGCTCGTGGAAGTGCACGGTGCCCTGCTCCTCGATGCCGCCGTAGGGCAGCAGGTCCACCACCGTGTCCGTGGCGGTGTGTACCACCCGGTAGGGTTGGCGCGTGGCATGGAACCCGCGGCCAAGCAGATCCTGCATGATGGTCTGGTAGGCCGCATGATCGGGCACCATGATGGCGAAGTCGATGTCGTTGGTGTAGCGCACGGGCTTGATCCCACTGCGCAGGGCCTGCAGGTCCTTGGCGGCGGCGCCGATCAGGTAGCAGGGCACGTTGCGTTGGCGCATCACATCGTCCAGCGCGGCGAACACCCGGCCGAAATGGGGCATGCCCAGCTCCTTAAAGTGTTGCTCGGAGATGGTCATCGAGGATGCGTTGCGCGGTTTCCAGGCATCGGCTGTCGCGCGAATGGATGAGGTCGGCGTAGGCCAGCACGGGCGGGCAGCAGCGGCCGCCCAGCACGTTGGCATCGGGCTGGTCCCAGAAGCGCTCGTAGACGAACACCTGGCCTTCGGGATCGGGAATGAGCTTGTAGTCGCGCACCAACTTCAAGCGTGGTTCGGTGGTGTAGAGGGTGAGCGTGCCGGGGTGCAGGTAATTGGTGAGCAGGGCGCCGGCGGCCTCGCCCCCCCAGCAGGTGGTGGTGGTATCGATGGGCAGGTTGCGCCAATCGGTGCCATCCCCCTTGCCGAAGCGGTAGCGCCCGCGGGCCAGGCTGGGCTTGAGGCGTTCCACGTATGCCTCGGTCCATTTGTGCAGCAGGGCCTCGCGGTCGGGTATCAGGAGTTCACGCGGTCCCTTTTCCAGCAGGAGACCGTTCTTCACCATGCTGCGCAGGGCGATGCTCACCGTGGCGATGCTGGTGCCGCTGCGCTGGGCGAGCGTGGCCAGGGTCTCGTCGAGGGCCTTCGGATCGATGAGCAGCAGGAAGCCCACCCGCAGGCCGGCCTTGCTGAAGGCCCGCTGCTTCTTTTCGCGCTCCAGCACCAGGGGCGGGCGACCTTCGATGTACACATAGCTCCCCGGGGTCCGGATGGCACAATTGCCGTTGATTTCCAGGTAGTTGATGCCGCGCTCATGCATCAGCTCCCGCACGGTGGGGCTGAGGCGGGCGGCCACCACCAGACCTGCCTCATACGTCTTGAACCGCTCTTCGAGGCGGGGGAGCATGTGGGGGCGCACTTCCTGCTTCACCTCCACCACGAAAGTCTGGGGCCGGCCATCGATGGAGAGTGTGAGCCGACCATCCGCACGATGCAACTCATCGGCCCTCCATTCAGGGTTGAATACACTGACAACCAGATGATTATCCAGCAGAGCGTGGATGATATCGCTCTCTTGCATGTTCACTTTCAGCGAACTTTTACGTTTCGCGAACGCGCAATGTTAGTGAAAATACCTGGCTGGCCTATCCGGTACCCGCCCCCTACCTTGCCCCCATGCCCACCCTCCACATCAAGCACATGGTATGCGACCGCTGCGTGATGGCCGTGCGCGACGTGCTGGACGAGCTCGCCATTCCCGCCAAGCACGTGGGCCTGGGCGAGGTGGTGCTGGAGCGCGCGATCACCGCTGCGGAACGCGCGGCGCTGGATGCGAAGCTGGGGCCCCTGGGCTTCGCGCGGCTCGATGACCGCAACGGCCGGTTGATCGAGCGGATCAAGGCGGCGGTGGTGCAGCTGGTGCATCACGACCATGCCGAGCGCGGCCGCACGAAGTTGAGCACACACGTGGCCACCGCCGTGGGCCGCGACTATTCCACGCTGAGCGCGCTGTTCTCGCAGGTGGAGGGCATCACCATCGAGCAGTACTTCCTGTTGCAGCGCCTGGAGCGCGTGAAGGAGCTGATCCGCTACGACGAGCTGAGCTTGAGCGAGATCGCCTTCCGCACCGGCTTCAGCAGCGTGGCGCACCTCAGCGGCCAGTTCAAGCAGCTCACCGGCATGACGCCCACGGCCTTCCGCGCCATGGCCGGGGGCCGCACCCCGCTGGACCAGGTGGGGTGATCGGCGATATGGACCTTCCCCATCCGGATGTAACGCACCTCCGCTTCAGCTTCCACACCTAAGAAGCGCCCTACCTTTGGTACATGCTCACCGCCGAACAGCAACGCATCATCCGCGAGGTGCTGGCGCCCTACGCGCCGCTTTCGATAGCCTTGTTCGGGTCGCGAGCGCGGGGCGATCAGCGGCCCGACAGCGACCTGGACCTGCTGGTGGACCTGCGAACACAACCCGACTTCCTGGACCTGGTGGGCTTGGAGCAAACGTTGAGCGAGCGCCTCGGCATGCCGGTGGACCTCGTTACCGACCGCTCGGTGGACCCGAAATTGCGGCCCTTCATCCAGCGCGATCTGGTGCGCATCGACGCGCGGACATGAGCGGGGCGCACGACGACCGGGTGCTCATCCAGCACATCATCGAAGCCATCGAACAGGTACTGCTCTACACGAAGGGCATGGACCAGCAAGCGTTCCTCGATAACCGGTTGGTTCAGGATGGGGCGATACGCAACTTCATGGTGATGGGCGAGGCCGTGAAGCGGCTTTCGCTGGAACTGCGTGAGCGGTACCCCGATACGCCGTGGAAAAAGATCGCGGGCATGCGGGACAAGCTGGTCCACGACTACCTCGGCATCGACAAGTACGCCGTGTGGCTCACGATCGAACGCGTCCTGCCCGGTACCGTCGAGGAACTTCGCGACATCCACGAGGACCTGGGGCACTGAACCAGCGGCTGACCGGGATCAGGCAGGCTCGGGGGAGGAGCCTGCGAGGTGGTGTCGCATGGTCTCGTTGCTTGCCTTGCCGGTCAGGGAGATTCCTCGGAAGACCCTACGGTGATCGGCGATATAAACCTTCCCCAT
>JAVFAQ010000311.1:0-3730 GCA_034002325.1 Flavobacteriales bacterium
ACGGTGTACGTGCCGGGCTGGTCGATGACGATCGTGGCGGTGACCTCGTCGGTGCTCCACAGCCAGGTATCGGCGCCGGAAGCGGTGAGCTGCACCTGCTGGCCGGGGCATATCGTCGCGGGCCCATCGATCAGCACGGTCTCGTTCTCGCCGCTGGTCTCTTCCACGGTGGCCTGGCCCTCACCGCAGATGTTGGTGCCGGTCACGGTGTAGGTGCCGGGCTGGTCCACCACGATGGACGGCCCGGTGCCCTGGGCGCCCCAGTCGTAGGTGTCGGCGCCGGAAGCGGTGAGGGTGACGGACTGGCCGGGGCACAGGGACAACGGCCCGTCGGCCGTGACCTGCACCTGGGGGCCGTCGGACACTTCCACGGTGACCGTGGCGCACACCTGCTCCTCATCGCAGGCCCCGGTCACGCACAGTTGCAGCACCACGGTGCCCACGTCGCCCGGCCCGGCGGTGTAGGTGGTGCTCAGGGCATCGGGATCGGCGAAGGTGCCGGTGCCGCCCTGCCAGGTGACGTCGGTGTAGCTGCCGCTCACGTTGCCGGTGAGCGCCACGGTACCGCCGTCACAGATCGCCCCGGCGGCTTCGGCGTTCACCAACAGGGGGTTCACCGGTGCCTGGCAGCCGTTGTTGTAATAGGTGGCCACGGGCACGCCGGGCCATGTGAAGTCCACGGTGGCACCATCGTTCATCGCGCCGAAGCCGCCGTACATGCCGTTCTGGTTCACCAGCTGCGACCGGTCGTACGTCACGGTATCGTGGCAGGCGGTGGGGCCATGGGTCATGACCAGGGTGCGCGTGTCCAAGGTGCCCACGGGCACGGGCGACTCGAGCGGGCCGTTGTTGTGGTTGGCGAAGTGGCCGCCGATGTTGCCGGTGGCCTGGTAGGTCATGTAGATGGTGTCCGTGAGGTTGGCGAAGGAATTGGCGGGCACGCACATGTCCACGCTGCCCACCAGGATCACGGTGCTGCCGGGCGGGACCACGCCACTGGGCGGTTCCAGCAGCCATCCGCAGCTGACGATCGAGGCGTTGAGCTGGGCGGTGAGGGCGGCGGTCTGGGCGGTCTGGATGAAGCCCCGCCACGGGTTGTTGGGCCAGTCCACGGCGATGTCCACCAGGTTCAGCGGCTCGGGGCCGGTGCGGAAGCGCACCATCTCGTTCTGGCCCTCGCTGCTGCCGGGGCACGGGCCGCTGGGGTTGCAGGCGTCCACCAAGATGCTCTCGATCTCGAAGCACTTGGTGGGGACCTGGGCGTGCGCCGTGGCCATCGCGAAAAAGGGCGCGGCCAGGAGCGACAGGTACGGGCGGAACTTCATGTGCGACAGGGCGGGGCGAAGGAACGCAAAAATGACGGAGCGCACCGGCGGGCAGGTTGGCTGGCGGGCGCACGGCGGACCATCAATTGGCCAGGCTGCTCATGCCCCAGAAGAAGGTCCGGGAGGGATCGTCCAGCGGATGCGCGGGCCGGTGCCGCACATGCGCGCCCATGCGCTCCACCAGCGGGGCGTGCTCGTCCCACGACCGGTACAGGCCCAGCACGAAGCTGAGCACGATGCCGTGCAACAGGGTGCGCATCGGTCCAAGGTACGGCCTCATGTGCGTTTGGCGCGCTCCCAGTACCGGTCCATCTCGGCCAGGGTCATGCTGCCCAGCGCGCGGCCGTCCTGGTGCGTCGCCTGCTCCATGTGGCGGAAGCGTCGGATGAACTTGCGGTTGGTGCGCTCCAGGGCCTCGTCGGGGTCCACGCCGATGAAGCGCGCATAGTTGACGATGCTGAAGAGCACGTCGCCCAGCTCCTCGGCCTGGCGGTCGGAGCCGGCGTCCACCTCGTGCTTCAGCTCGGCGAGCTCCTCCTGCACCTTTTCCCACACCTGGCCCCGGTGCTCCCAATCGAAGCCCACGCCGCGCGCCTTGTCCTGCACGCGGATGGCCTTCACCATGCTGGGCAGCCCGCGCGGCACGCCATCGAGCACGCTGGCCGGCCCGGTATCGGCCCGGCCGGCCTTCTCGGCCAGTTTGATGCGTTCCCAGTTGGCCTTCACCTGCTCCTCGTCATCGGCCTTCACATCACCGTAGATGTGCGGGTGGCGGCGGATGAGCTTCTCACAGATGCCATCGATCACCGCGGTGATGTCGAAGGCGCCCTTCTCCCGGCCGATGCGCGCGTAGAACACGATGTGCAGCAGCAGGTCGCCGAGCTCTTGGCGTACCTCGTCCAGGTCGTCGCGCAGGATCGCGTCGCCCAGCTCGTAGGTCTCCTCGATGGTGAGCGGCCGCAGGGTGGCCATGGTCTGTTTGCGGTCCCACGGGCATTGCTCGCGCAGCTCGTCCATGATGCGCAGCAGGCGCAGGAAGGCGGCGGCCCGGGGATCGTCGTGTGCGGTATGGGGCATGGCACAAAGGTGCGAAGGGGCTGCCTCCTTTTGGGACAGCCCCTTCACGGGCGGGGGTGGTGGGGTTCACCGGCCGAAGAGCCGGTCGAGCAGCGAACCCTTCTTCTTGTCCTTCTTCTCCTCGGGGGTGCGCTGCACCAGTTTGGAGTCATCGAACAGTTCCCGGAAGATGGGATCGTTCTCCTTGCCGGCGGGCCGGCGTTCGGTGCGGCGGCCCTCCCCCTGCTTGGGGCGGGGCTTGCGGGGCGCGTCGCTGCGGCGGCGGCCCTGGCCTTCGGGGCGCGGCTGGCGCGGTGCGGCGGCCTTCTCGGCGGCATCGGTGGTGGCACCGTTCAGCGGGCGTGCGCCCTCCCGGCCTTCCTGCCCGCCGCGCCGGCGATCACGGCCGCCCCGGCGCCGGTTGCGGCCTGCGCCCGTGCGGGCGTCCTCGCCTTGGCCGGACGGCTTAGCGTTGCGCGGCGCGCGGGGCGTGCGCGGGGCCGTGCCCTCGGTGCGCTGGCGACCGCCCCTTCCGCCCTGGCGCGGCTCGCGCGGCTCGGGAGCGGGCTTCTTCTTGGGCGGGCCGGTCATCACGAACGGATGGTCCTCCACCACGGGGACCTCGCGCCGGATCAACCGGGTGATGTCGCGCAGGTATTCCTTCTCCTCATGGTCGCAGAAGCTCAATGCGCGGCCCTCGGCGCCGGCGCGGCCGGTGCGACCGATGCGGTGCACGTACGTCTCGGGCACGTTGGGTACGTCGAAGTTGATCACGTGGCCCAGGCCGTCGATGTCGATGCCGCGGGCGGCGATGTCGGTGGCCACCAGCACCCGGGTGCGGCCCTCCTTGAAGTTCTTCAGGGCGGCCTGGCGGGCGTTCTGGCTCTTGTTGCCGTGGATGGCCTCCGCGCTGATCCCGTGCTTGAGCAGCACCTTGGCCACCTTGTTGGCGCCGTGCTTGGTGCGGGTGAAGACCAGGGCCTCGGTGATGGCGGGGTCCTGGAGCACGTGTACCAGCAGCTCGTTCTTGTCGGTGCGGTCCACGAAGTACATCTTCTGGTCGATGGTCTCGGCGGTGCTGCTCACCGGGGCCACCTCCACCTTCACGGGGTCGCGCAGGATGGTGTTGGCGAGCTTGGCGATCTCGGCCGGCATGGTGGCGCTGAAGAGCTGGGTCTGGCGTTCGGCGGGCAGCTTGGCGATCACCTTGCGCACGTCGTGGATGAAGCCCATGTCCAGCATGCGGTCGGCCTCATCGAGCACGAACACGTCGAGCCGGTCCAGCTTCACGTAGCCCTGGCCCAGGTGGTCCAGCTGGCGGCCGGGCGGGGGCCCCGGGGGGGGCACGC
>JAVFAQ010000312.1:0-3729 GCA_034002325.1 Flavobacteriales bacterium
GCGCTGGGCGAGGCATTGCTCGCGTACATGCACGCTGCCGGCCAGCCTGAGCAACTGGTCATCGGCCCGGCCTCGCCGCCCTGGCCCGGCCGGCCCGCGCAGGCGAGCACGCCCCTGGTCACCGCCGAACGGCCGGCCGCCGGGCCGCACCTGGGTGTGCGCCACGAGGCCCCGGACGAATGGGACCCCGCCGATCCCGACCCGTACCGCCGATACGGCAACGCGGTGCATGCCGCATTGGCCCGTGTGCGCACCGTGGCGGATGTGCGGCCCGCCATGGAACACGCCGTGGCCATGGGCGCCATCGGCGCCGGGGCGGCCGCCCAGCTCGTGGACCGGCTCACGGACCTGCTCGGGTCACCGGCGCTCGCACCTTGGTTCGGCGCCGGTCTGGCGGTGCGCACCGAGGCCACCATCATCGCCGCGGACGGCCGCGCCCTGCGGCCGGACCGCGTGGTGATCGATCCGCCGGCCGTACGGGTGCTGGACATCAAGACCGGCCATCGGGCCGACGGCCACCACCACCAGGTGCGTACCTACATGGAATTGCTCGGCGCCATGGGCCACGCAACCGTGGAAGGCGCCCTGCTCTATCTGCCCGAAGGACTGTTGGTGCCGGTGGAACCATGACCGTGCATTGGACCATCGCGCCCTTCAACGGGCTCAGCACCGCCGACCTGCATGATGTGCTGCGGCTCAGATGCGCGGTCTTCGTGGTGGAGCAGCGCTGCATCTATCCGGATGTGGACGGCCAGGACCCGGTGGCCCGGCATGTGTTGGGCCGCACGGCCGATGGGGCGCTGGTGGCGTACGCGCGCACCCTGCCGGGCACGCCACCGCACATCGGTCGCGTGGTGGTGGCGCCCGCCCACCGGGGCCGGGGCCTGGCCACGGAGGTGATGCGGCGCGCGATGCACGACATCGAGCAGCGGTTCGGGTCGGCGCGCATGGCCGTGGCCGCACAGACCTACCTGGAGCCGTTCTACGCCCGCCTCGGGTTCCAGCGGACCGGTCCGGACTACGACTGGGACGGCATACCGCACGTGGACATGGTGCGCCCCGCGTGATGCGGCCCGCGCTCAGCGCAGCAGCGTGAAGTGCCCGACGTACTCCTCGGCATGGGTCCCCCACTCCTTGATCCGGGCCTGGTAGGTGTACACGCCCGGTGCCTGCCCATCGCCGTCCCAGCCCGCGAGCGGGTCGCGGGTATGGAACACCAGCCGGCCCCACCGGTCGTGGACCCACAATTCGTAGTGACGGGCGCCCCGCACCACGGGCAGCCAGGTCTCGTTCAGGTCATCGCCGTCGGGCGTGAAGGCGTTCGGCGCGTAGAACACATGGCCGCGCACGAACACGGTCCGCGAGATGGTGTCCGTGCATCCGTGCGCGCTGGTCACTTCCTGCACGACGGTGAAGTAGCCGCCCTCGCTGAAGGCATGGTGCGGCTCGGCCACGGAATAGGTGGAGTTCTCGATCCAGTAGGCCCACTCCGTCGCGCCGATGGAATGGTCCTGCACGGCGATGTCGGCCGCGTAGATGTTCACCACCGGCGGGTGGATGGTGAAGCCGGGCTGCGGCAGGGGGTGGACCACCACCTGGTGCGTGAGCATGAGCGAGTCGGTGGCCACGCAACCGCTGTCCGTGGCCACCACCAGGGCCACGTCGTAGCTGCCCGGGGCCAGGTAGGTATGCACGGGGTCGCTCGCGGTGGCGGTGGTCCCGTCGCCGAAGTACCAGAGGTGGTGCAGCGGGGTCAGGGCCTGCGACCCGTCGGTGAAGGCGAAGGCGCTGCCCACGCAGGCCAGGCTTTCATTGGTGAAGTGGGCCACGGGGAAGGGGTGGACCACCACGGAATCGGTGTAGGTGCCCGTGCAGCCGTGCTCCACGATGGTGACCGTGACCGGGTGCGTGCCCACCGCATCGAAGGTGGAGCTGCTCATCAGGTGCGTTCCCTGGGCCGGTGTACCGGCGGCACCGAAGTCCCAGTCGATCTGGGCCATGGCGGACAGGTTGCCGGTGGCGATGAAATGCACCTCGTCGCCGGGGCAGGCGATGGGCGGCCGCTCGAAGTGCGGGAAGATCTCCGTGTGCATCTGGAACACCTGCGTGGTGGTGTCCGGGCAGGGGCTGTTGGGCGCCGCCACCAAGGTGATGGTGTAGGTGCCGGGGTCGGCGTAGGTCCACGTGGGGTTCGCCAGGGTGGACACATCGGCCGTGGTACCGGGGTCGCCGAAGTCCCACGCGAAGTCCGTGGTGCCGGTGGTGAGGTTCTCCGGTGCCACGGTCAGGCTTTCGCAGAATATGGCCTGCGGGGCGAAGTCCGCGACCACTTGCGGATGCACCGCCACGGTGCCGGTGTACGTGGCGGTGCATGCGCCCTCGTTCACCGTGACGGTCACCGGCTGCTCGCCCAGCGGCTGGAAGGTGGCCGTCACCTGCTCGCCTTGGGCCAGGGGCGGCGCGGTGGCCGCACCCAGGTCCCATTCGATCAGGGCGCCATCGCCGAAGTTGCCCGTGGCGGCCAGCTGCACCACGGTGGTGCCGCAGCCGGGGGGCGGTGAAGCGAACGCGACGTCGACCGGCTCCTGCACCACGTAGGTGGCGTAGCTGGTGTCGGCACAGGGCCATCCGGGGTTGGCCACCAGCATCACCTCATAGCTGCCCGGCCCCGGATAGGTCCAGGTGGGGTTCTCCACGCTCGATGTGTCCTGGTCCGTGGAGGGGTCCCCGAAATCCCAGTGCCAGAAGCCCCCGTTGATGCTCTCGTTGATGAACTCCTGGGTCAGGCCGTTGCAGCCCATTTCGGCCGTTTGGTCCGCCACGATGGCCTCGATGGACGGGTCGCAGACCACCACGGCGAACATGAAATCGCGCAGGTCGGTGTTGATCAGCGTGCCGTTGCGGTACTCCTCCACGCACACGCCCACCACGTAGTAGCCCTGTTGCACGGGGGTGACGGTGAGCAGGCCGGAGACCGGGTCGATGGCCATGGGGGGCGCGGAATTGATCTGGTTGCCCACGTTGTACCCGGCCGCCCAGGGCACGGTGGTGTACGGCGGCGCACTGGGTTGCGGGGCGGGGTTGAACTGGGTGCCGCCATGGAAGGGCGTGCAGAACTTGTAGGCCAGTGAATCGGCATCGGGGTCGGTGGCCGAATGGTCGAAGGTGGTGAGCTCGCCCACGCAGAGCACCACCGGCGGGTAGCTGCTGAACCGGGCGCTGTTGTTGGCCGCATTGGGCTGCCCCGGGATGCGTGCCGTGCAGGTGATGCCCTGCGCCCCGGGGTCGATGATGTTGGTGATGGCCGGCAGCCGGCAGCAGCGCTGGTACGAGGCGGTGTAGCCCCCCGGCGTGGGCGGCAGGTTCACCGTGACGGTGTACGTGGTGCTGCGCAGGCAGAGGTTGGGCGGCGCGGTGAGGCAGGGGTTGTCCACCACGATGTCCACCGGTTGCTCCCCGGTGTACGGTGCGTTGTAGTAGCCCACCAGGTTGCCGTTCACGCCGAACACGCCGATGGTGGCCTGGGCATCGAAGCCGGTGTTGCCCGGCGTGCAATCGCGGTACAGGGTGAGGAATAGCTGGTATTGCGAGCCGCCCAGATGGTCGTAGTACAGTTCGCCTCCGATGATGTGGGCGGCGTGCGAGGCGGCCGGCATCCATCCGAGCGACCCCAGGGCCACCATCATCACATACCAACGCTTCATGGGCTTAGGACCGCTTCGCAGGCGA
>JAVFAQ010000313.1:0-3723 GCA_034002325.1 Flavobacteriales bacterium
GGCTGTAGGTGAAGCCCTCGTAGGCGTTGCGCTGGTCCATGTGCGCGTCGATGTGCAGGATGCCGAACTCCGGGTGGCGTGCGGCGTGGGCGCGGTAGAAGCCCAGGGGCGTGCTGTGGTCGCCGCCCACCAGGCCCACGCACTTGCCCTGGTCCAGCCAGTGGCCGGTGCGCTGCTCCACCCAGTCGTTCATCACGGCGCATTCGGCATTGATCAGCTTCAGCGCCTTTTCCGCGCGGGCCCTGGCCTTGGCATCGCCGCCCTCGGTGAGGTAGGCCACCACGTGCGCGGCCTGCTTCTTCAGCGCGTTGCTTTGTTGCAGCAGCGCCTTGGGGATGTCGTCCATCACGATCCCGCGCTTCCACAGTTCGGGGAACTCCCGGTGGAAGAGGTCCACTTGGTAGCTGGCCTGCTGGATGGCCGCCGGGCCCGCTGCGGTGCCGCCGCCATAGCTGGTGGTGACCTCCCAGGGCACGGGCACCAGGATGATGTCCGCCTCCTTGGCCGTGAAGGGCAGGCCGTAGATGGCGGCATCGCTGGTGCCGGGGGCGCTGGGGTCGAAACGCTTGATCTTGCTCGCCTTGCTCATGGATCGGCCGGTGGTATGGGGTAACGGGCGCCAAGTTAGCCGGGCCGGCCTTCGGTTCCCTGCCTACCGCAGGCAGGCTCGGCGGGGTGCGAGGGCACCCAGCGCAGGCAGCGGGAATACGGCGACCTCGGCGCTGGTCGGTACATTCGCCCTCCAACCCCGCCTTCCCATGCGCCGCACGCCCGCCCTGCTGACCGCCGTCCTGCTCGCCCCCGCCGCCTTCCCCCAGAACGCCTACATCAGCCAGGTGGACGTGGCGCCGTACGCCGCGGCCGGCCGGCCGGTGGAGATCACCGGGTACATCCGCAACTCCAGCGGCCCGGCGGTGACGAGCTTCGTGGTCTCGTGGCGGTGGCGGAACGGCCCGGTGCAGCAGGGCACCCCCATCAACCTGGGGCCCACCGGACTGAGCGGCGAAAGCATGGCCATGTTCAAGCACCCGACGCCGCTGACGGTGAAGGGCGGCGAGCACGGCACCTTGCGGGTGTGGGTGGAGGCCCCCGGCGACCCCGACCGCAGCAACGACACGGTGCGCGTGGAGGTGAGCGGCCTGGACCGCTGGGCGCCCAAGCGCCAGTTGCTGGAGGTGCGCACCTCGCTCGCCTGCCACAACTGCCTGCAGGCCCAGCCCCGCCTGGACGAGATCGGCAAGGACCCCGGCGTGGTGCTCGCCAAGTTCCATTACCGCGACGCGCTCACCGTGCCCGAGGTCGATGCGTATTTCGACGGGTACGCCACGCAGTTCACCCCGGCCGGCGTGGTGGACCAGGGCGAGTACGGCGGCTATGCGCCCAACCCCGGCCAGTCGCAATGGCACAACCACCTGCGCAAACGCCAGGGCGGCGCCGCCCCGGTGGTGGTGTGGACCGAGCCGCTGCTGGACACCGCCACCCAGGTGCTGCACGTGACGGTGGGCACCGAGTTCGTGACGCGCCTCAAGGGCGACTTCGCGGTGAACGCGATGATCGTGCGCAACAATGTGCATGCGCCCTGGGAGGCCGGCCCCGGCGACCCGTGGAACCAGCGCGTGGTGCAGCTGCTGCTGGGCGGGCCCGACGGCGACGGCGAAGTGGTCCCCGACGAACCGGCCCTGGGCACCACGTACAAGATCACCTGGGAGGTGGGCTGGCCGCAGGGGCTCGACTTCCACGATGTGTGCGTGGTGGCGTTGGTGACGCACTACGACCGCGGCGCGAAGCACACCCTGAACGTGCAGGAGGCCTGCGTGAACCGCGGCCGCGCCCCGGTGATCGGCGCATCGCTGCCCCCGGCACCCGTTGCGGGCGGCATGCTGCGCATGGCGGCGGCCCATGCCGGGGACCCGGGCCGCGCCCACCGGGCCATGGCGGTGCTGCCGCAACGCCCCCGGGCGGGCCAGGCACGAAAAGGGGCGCCCCGCGCGTAGCGCAGGGCACCCATGGGGCGTTGGCGCAGCCCTCGTTGCGCAACGGCCCTCCGTGATCTATATCCGTGGGCGCAGCAGCGTCAGCAGGTCCGGCATGCGGTAGCCGCGCGCCACCAGGCCGGTGCGCACCGGGCGGTCATCGGCGTGGGCCGCATCGCCCCGGTCGCGACCGGTGGACGAGCTGTCGGAATGGGGCGTGGCGGGATCGTGTTCCGCGGGTGCGGGGTGATCGTCGGCCTTGCGCGGGGCGCGGGCATCCGCCGCGCTGGTGAGCCCCTTGGCCGTCATGGTCCAGGTGCGGTCCACCATGTCGCGGTCGCGCACCCGGCCCGTGTTGTGTACATCGTGCAGCATGTGCGCGAGGCTCCCATCGATGTGGACGGAGCCGCCCTCGGGCACTTGCACCACGAAGGTGGCCCGCTGGCCGCGCAGCCGATCGGCCTTGGGCCAGGCCAGCCCGGGCGAGAGATACAGGATGCTGTCCTGCTGATGGGCGCGCCAGGTGATGTGGTCCGCGCGGCGCATGGCATTGTTGCCGGTGGCGCCCTGTGCCCGGCGTTCCACTAGGAGGTGGTACGCGGCGTCGGGGCTGCGGCGGATGTCCAGCCGGGCCCAGGCCCCGTGGATGGAATCATCCGCGATGCGAAGGCCCGCGAGGTCGCCGTCGAAGCGGCCGTTGCGGTAGCTCATGGACCATTTCCGTTCGGGCACATCGGCGTATCGGCGCAGGAAGAGCAGGTCGCCGGCGGGGCGGTGCAGCTCTTCGGCCACGTGAACGGGTCCGGAGCGCTTGATGTCGTTGGCCAGGCGCAGCGCGGCGACCACCGTGGCCGCCAGGGCCACCACCCACACGGTGCCCAGCACCCAGCCCAGCCATTTGGGCGCGTGCAGGTCCAGCAGCAGTTGGAAGCCGGCGATGAGGATGGCGGCCACCGGCACGGCCATCACCAGCAGCAGGGCGACCATGGACCAGGTGGCGTGGGCGGGGGTGGCGAAGGTGATGGCGGCCAGGTCGACCACGCCCACGTCATCGCCGCTGGAGGTGAAGAAGGTGAGGATGGAGCCGCCGATGACCGTGCCCACCAGGCTGAGGCCGAGGGACAGGCCGATGGCCAGCAGCACCATGCCGAAGATGCGTTTGAGCACGGACGATGCGGAGCTGGCGGCCCGCTTGGCGCCGCTGCTGAACGAGCGGGCCGCGCGGGGCGCCTCCCGGTCCCAGCGGCGGCCCATGTCCTCCACCTCCGAGGCCACCCGGTGCGCGCCCTGCTCGAAGGCCCGCTTCAGGTTGTCCACCGTCACCGGCTCGCCGTCCATCATCAGGCGCTCGGCGGGGGTGCTGGCCACGGGGATGAGGATCCACAGGATGATGTAGAGCAGGATGGGGCTGCCCACGCCCAGCACCAGCAGCAGGATGAAGGCCACGCGGAACCAGAGCGGGTCGATGCCGGCGTATGCGGCCAGGCCACTGAGCACGCCGCCCACCCAGCGGTCGTCGGGATCACGGTACAGGCGTTTGTAGCGTCGGCCGCCGGGGCGCGGGGCCTCGCCCATCGCCGGGTCCTCGCCCGCGGGGTAGTCCTCGGGCCGGCCCATCACGCCGATCACGTGGTCCACATCGGCCAGGGTCACCACCCTGCCCCGGTCGCGGATGCGCTCGGGGAAGAGCTCGGCGATGCGGGCCTCGAGGTCGGCCATGATCTCATCGCTGCCCGGCGATCCGGCGAAG
>JAVFAQ010000314.1:0-3720 GCA_034002325.1 Flavobacteriales bacterium
CTCACCGCCGGCCAGGTGGAAATGACCGACGTGGTGCGCCAGGAGCAGGCATCGGGCATACTGGTGAACGCCACGGCCCTGCGCGCGTTGGTGCCACCGGAGGAGGCAGGGGAGGAGCCACCCACGGCCGCACCGGCCATCCGGTTCGAGCCGTACCCGGATGTGCTGCGCACGGATGGCCACGACCTGCAGGACGCGCTGGAGGACGCCTACGCCCGCGACGGCGGCGACGAGGTGTGCGTGGTGTGCCGCAGCAACAAGCGCGCGTACCAGTACAGCATGCAGGTGCGCGCCCGCATCTACGGATACGAGGAGGAACTCACCGGCGGCGACCGCCTGATGGTGGTGCGCAACAACTATCTCTGGGCGGGGCTGAACGGGCGTGCGGAGCTCATCGCCAACGGTGAGCCCATCACCGTGAAGCGCGTGCATGGCACCGAGGAGAAGTACGGGCTGCGCTTCGCGGACATCACCGCTGCCTGGTGGAACGGCGTGGAGGAGCGCGAGATCGACGTGAAGGTGATGCTCGACGTGCTCGCCCTGGAGTCGCCCGCCCTGCCGGGGCCGCGCATGCGTGAGCTGGCCCGCATGGTGGTGGATGAGGCGCGGCCCGGGACCAAGGCGGCACGGACCAAGTTGATCCGCGAGGATCCATGGCTCAATTCCTTGCAGGTGAAGTACGGCTACGCGGTCACCTGCCACAAGGCCCAAGGCGGCCAGTGGAACACCGTCTTCGTGGACCAGGGGTACATCACCGAGGACATGATCGATATCGCCTATGTTCGATGGCTGTACACGGCCGTGACACGGGCCTCGCAACGCTTGTACCTGCTCAATTTCCACCCGCGGTTCTGGGGGGAGGAGTGAGGGAGGAGCGGTGCGCACCGCCCCCACCTGGCGCCGGGCGTGCATTACGTGACGCTGCTGCTGGACGGCGCGCACGTGGTGAAGCGGGCCGTGAAGGTGCGGTAGGCGGAAGGCTTTTTCGGGAGGCCCGCAGCAAGGCAAGGACCTGCTGCGGGCCTCTTCCGTTCCAGGCGTGCGGTCGGTGGCCCGTCCCATTCCCCCCGCTCAGTACCTTGGCCGTGCGTAATTCCCCGTACATGGCCATCATCCTTGCCGACGCCGGCCACCACAGCCACTTGCTGCCCCTCACCGCCACGCGGCCGGTGGGGCAGTTGCGTCCGGCGGCGCTGCGCATCGCCGAGGGATGGTACGTGCGCACCGGGCTGGGCGTGGGCTACCGCACCGAGGGTTACCTCGGCAACATGTTCCCGCTGCTGCAAGACGGCGCGGACCACGAGGTGGACGCGTCGCTGTACCCCACCGATGAGCTGGTGGGCGCCGTGCTGGACCTGGAGCCCGGCCGTGTACTGGTGCATGAGGGCCGCGTGCTGGCCTTCCGTACCGAGGGCGGTGCCGCGCCGTCCGCCCTGGATTGGCGCATGCCGCCCGCGCACCTCACCGCCGTGCCCTTCACCGGTGAAGTGATCCGCTACGACCGGCCGTGGCACCTGTTCCAGCACGCTGCCCGGGCCATCGCGCTGGACTTCGCCCTGCTCACCGAGGGCCGCCGCTCGCAGCCGTTGGGCGCCTACAACACCATCATCGGCGATCCCGCGCTGGTGTTCCTGGAGGAAGGTGCCGTGGTGGAGGCCAGCATACTCAACACCACCAATGGGCCGATCCACATCGGTCGCCATGCCGAGGTGATGGAAGGGTGCATGGTCCGCGGGCCCTTCGTGCTGGGCGAGCATGCGCAGGTGAAGATGGGCGCGAAGGTGTACGGCCCCACGGTGGTGGGACCGGAATGCCGCGTGGGCGGCGAGGTGAACAACAGTGTGCTCATGGGTTTTTCCAACAAGGGCCACGACGGCTTCCTGGGCAACAGCGTGCTGGGCGAATGGTGCAACCTGGGCGCCGACACCAACAACAGCAACCTGAAGAACACCTACGGCCAGGTGCAGGCGTACAGCTATGCCGAGCGCGCCATGGTGGACACCGGTCTGCAGTTCTGCGGCCTGATCATGGGCGACCACGCCAAGAGCGGCATCAACACCATGTTCAACACCGGCACCGTGGTGGGGGTGGGGGCGAACGTCTTCGGCGCCGGCTTCCCCCCCAAGCACGTGCCCGGCTTCGCGTGGGGCGGCAGCGATGACGCGGTGCATGACATCGAACGCGCGCTGGTGACCGCACGCCGCGTGATGCAGCGCCGCAACATGGTGCTGAGCCCCCCCGAGGAAGCCGTGCTGCGCCATGTCTTCGCCGTGGAACGCGCCGGGCGGTGAGCATCCGGTCCGCTCGGCAGCGGACCGCCTTCCTGTCCATCTGTCACCCCCCTGCCACGCGGCACGGAACTTGACCTTCGGGCCGGCCGCAAAGCCAGCCTTGCATCCGCAGACCCGCACCGGGATGCGGTAACTTTACCCTGACATTCCGGCGCACAGCCCATGAGCGAACCCCTATTCCCCCCTGATCGGCTCTTCAGCTCGGAGGCCATCGAGAACGAGACCGAGCTCATCCCCTTGATCACCGCCGAGGACGAGGAGCAGATGAACGCGGAGAGCACCCCGCCCGAGCTGCCCATCCTGCCCCTGCGCAACACGGTGCTCTTCCCCGGGGTGGTGATCCCCATCACCGTGGGGCGCGACCGCAGCATCCGCCTGATCCAGGACGTGTACAAGGGCAACAAGACCCTGGGCGTGGTGAGCCAGAAGAACGCCGACATCGAGGAGCCCAATGCGGACGACCTGAACCGCGTGGGCACCATCGCCACCATCATCCGCATGTTGCGCATGCCCGATGGCAGCACCACCGCCATCATCCAGGGCCGCAAGCGCTTCGAGGTGCTGGACATGGTGCGGGTCGATCCCTACTTCACCGCCCGGGTGAAGGAGTTCGGCGAGGTGCGCCCCGCCAAGGACGACACCACCTTCCATGCGCTGATCAGCTCCCTGAAGGACCTGGCCACGGACATCATCAAGCACAGTCCGCACATCCCCACCGAGGCCCAGTTCGCCATCAAGAACATCGACTCCCCCTCGTTCCTGGTGAACTTCATCAGCAGCAACATGAACGCCGAGGTGGCCGAGAAGCAGAAGATGCTGGAGGTGGCCGACCTGCGCGCGCGGGCCAACCTGCTGCTGGCCCACCTGACCAAGGAGCTGCAACTGCTCCTGATGAAGAACGAGATCCAGGACAAGGTGCGCACCGAGGTGG
The DNA here is from genome assembly GCA_034002325.1 of Flavobacteriales bacterium. GTDB lineage: Bacteria > Bacteroidota > Bacteroidia > Flavobacteriales_F > PHOS-HE28 > PHOS-HE28. The sequence continues at coordinate 3,223 of JAVFAQ010000314.1, forward strand.
ACCGCCAGCAGCGCGAGTACTTCCTGCACCAGCAGATGAAGACCATCCAGGACGAGCTGGGCGGCAACCCCGTGGAGCAGGAGATCGAGGAGATGCGCGCCCGCGCCGCCAAGAAGAAGTGGAGCGCCAAGGTGGCCGAGACCTTCGAGAAAGAGCTCGGCAAGCTCCAGCGCATGAACCCCGCCGGTGCCGAGTTCAGCATCCAGTCCAACTACGTGCAGCTGCTGCTGGAGCTGCCCTGGGGCGAGTACAGCGATGACAAGTTCGACCTGAAGCACGCCCAGAAGGTGCTGGACCGCGACCACTTCGGCATGGAGAAGGTGAAGGAGCGCATCATCGAGCACCTGGCCGTGTTGAAGCTCAAGGGGGACATGAAGGCGCCGATCATCTGCCTCTACGGCCCGCCGGGCGTGGGCAAGACCAGCTTGGGCAAGAGCATGGCCGAGGCCCTGGGCCGCAAGTACATCCGCATGAGCCTGGGCGGCCTGCACGACGAGG
>JAVFAQ010000315.1:0-3679 GCA_034002325.1 Flavobacteriales bacterium
AGGCTGGAGGTGGACTTGGTGGCGATACCGGGAAGCAGCCCCCACGCCGTTCGATTTGCCCCCTTATTTACCCCGGCCCCTAAATGACAAGCCCCCCGAAGTGCTCGGAGGGCTTGTCGCTGTAAGAAGTGGGACCTACTGGATTCGAACCAGTGACCTCATGCGTGTGAAGCATGCGCTCTGAACCAGCTGAGCTAAGGTCCCGAAGTGGGCGCGAAAATAGGGAGCTTTTCGTTCCCCGCGTGGTGGAGGCAGCCGGATTCGAACCAGCGACTTTCTGCTTGTAAGGCAGACGCTCTGAACCAGCTGAGCTATGCCTCCATGATGACCTGTCCAAAGAACGGGACCGGACCAGCGACCATCCCGCCTGCGGGGTGGGTTGCCCTGGACCAGCTGAGCCATGCCTCCATGGCTTCCAGAACGAGGCGCAAAAGTAGCGGAGTCCCGGATACGGACGCCCATCGGTCGCATGTGAGGATGGCACGGCGCCTGTGTCGGGTGGACCTCCTGCGATCACGGGTCGGGAGGCTGCTGGTAAGTGTGGTGGGAGGGGGGCGCCTGCTTGGTGTGGCCGAAGGACCCCGCTCTTGCGGAAGCCGCGCCGCACCCGGGCCATGTGGTACCGGTCGGAGGCCCCTGCGGTCCCAAAGCGGAACATGGCCACCGGTCGCCCCTCTTGCAACGCCACCAGGCGCTGGTTTCGGCCCTGTCCCGGGGACCGGCACGCTCGTTAAAAGATGTGAAGTATTGGGCTGGCCCCGAAAGATCGGCAAACTATGTGCTGCCTACGGCCGTTGAACAAAGGCGTGACCCGGAAGCCTTGAAGGCGTCGAAGAATTCCGATCACGGTTCTACGAAACAAGAAATACCCATTGACCATGCCAAGGAAGAAAAAACCGCTGATCCTCACCCGTCCGGTGAAGGAAGGCATCAAGGAGATCAAGGTCCGGCTGGATGCCCGCACCATCATCACCCTCGCCAGCAACAAGGCGTTGGAGTTTTGGCGGCAACGCTATCCCAAGCTCGAGATCATCGGCTGAAGCACCGGACCATGCCGAGGAAGAAGCGCGAGCTCGTTCTTGAACGCCCCATCAAAGCGGGCGTGAAGGAGATCAAGGTCCGGATCGACCACCGGACCATCATCACCGTGTCCAGCAAGAAGGCCTTGGAGGCCTGGCGGAAACGCTACCCGAAGCTGGAGGTGATCGGTTGAGCTCCCCCACCATCACACGGAACGGGCGGCCCATCGCGGCCGCCCGTCTATTTTTGGCCATGCCCCTGCATCGCGTGGCCGCCTGGGCGCGGCACCATGCCACCGCCACCGACCGCCACGGTGTCCACAGCCCGTTCGTGTTCCGCTTGGTGAACGAGGTGCTGCGCCCCACCGCGCCGCCTGCGGGCACAACGGACATCGAGGCGCTGCGGGCCGCCTTGCTGCGCGATGGTCGCCACATCGAGGTGACCGACCGGGGGGCCGGGTCGCGCCGGATGCACGGGGCGCAACGGCGGGTGCGCGACATCGCCGCCCATGCCCTGTGTACGCCCCGGGCCGCCGCCCGATTGCACCGCCTGGCCCGCTTCGTCAACGCCACGAACGTCTTGGAAATGGGCACCTCACTGGGCATCACCGCCCTGTATCTGGCGCGGGCCGTTCCGCACGGCCGGGTGGTCACCATGGAAGGTTGCCCGGCCACCCTGGCCATCGCAAGGGAACAATTCGCCGCCGCAGGGCAGCACCACATCGAGGCCGTGGCGGGCGACTTCCGCGATACGCTGCCCGGCGTGCTGGACAGCATGCCCGCGCCCGACCTGGCCTTCATCGACGGGCACCATGCCGAGGACCCCACCCTGCGCTACTATGCGCAGTGCATGGCCCATGCCCGTCCCGGTGCGGTCATCGTGCTGGACGACATCCATTGGAGCCCGGGCATGGAACGGGCATGGCGCATGATCGTGGGCGACCCGCAGGCCACGGTCACCATCGACCTGCACCGCATGGGGCTTGTCTTCCCGTACCGCGAGCAGGCCAAGGAGCACTTCCGGCTGCGGTATTGACCCCTTCCACCTACGTTCGTACCCATGAAGATCTACACCCGCACCGGCGACAAGGGAAGCACCGCACTACTGGGCGGGACCCGTGTGCCGAAGGACCACTTGCGCATCGAGACGTACGGCACGGTCGACGAGCTGAACAGCCACCTGGGCATGCTGCGCGACCTGGCCGCCCCGCACCACCGCGAGCGGCTGGTGGAATTGCAGGAGGTCCTCTTCGCCATCGGCTCCCGGTTGGCCAGCAGCAGCGAGGAGGAGGCCGAAAGGTTCAAGGTGCCGCAGGTGCAGGAGGCCGATGTGGCCGCGTTGGAAAGTTGGATGGACGCCATGGACAAGGAGTTGCCGCCCATGCGCAACTTCATCCTGCCCGGCGGTCACCCCGCCGTTTCACAAGCCCACATCTGCCGCACCGTGTGCCGCCGCGCTGAGCGCCGGGTGGTGCAATTGGCCGCCGTGGAACCCGTTCCGGAAGTGGTGGTCCGTTTCCTGAACCGCCTGAGCGACCTGTTCTTCGTGCTGGCCCGGGACTTGGGGCGGGTGCTCGGGGTGCCCGATACACCCTGGAAGCCGCGCGGTTGAGGCCGACCTTGGCCATGCCGGACACGCACCGGCGCGCACCCGATCCCCGTCCGAGAGCGGCCCGGCGCCGATGCTGGGCCCGTCCGGCTATATTTGCGCCCGTTTTACGGAACCCTTCAACTTCGTCCGCCCATGTATTGGACCCTCGAACTCGCCTCGTACCTGGAGGATGCCCCATGGCCCGCCACCAAGGATGAACTGATCGACTTCGCGATGCGGACCGGTGCCCCGTTGGAGGTGGTGGAGAACCTCCAGGCCATCGAGGACGACGAAGAGACCTTCGAGTCCATCGAGGACATCTGGCCGGACTATCCCTCGAAAGAGGATTTCTTCTTCAACGAGGACGAGTACTGACGCCACGCCCGATACCCATGCTCAAGGCCCCCGCCCGGTGCGGGGGCCTTTGTTTTTCGGCCCGGTCGGCAATTCCGTCAGGTCCATCACTGCGGCAAGGTCCGTGCAGGGCCATTGCCGCTACCTTTGCCGCCCTTCTTAACAAGTTGGTCCCGTGGCCGATGCCACCCGCCGGCCATCTTCTACGACATCGCCATGATCGGTTCCCTGAACAAGGTCCTCAAGTCCGTCTTCGGAGACAAATCCCAACGCGACCTCAAAGAGGTGCAACCCCTGGTGGAGGCCACCAAGGCCGAGTATGCCAAGTTGGCCACGCTCAGCAACGATGACCTGCGCCGGCGCACCCAGGAGCTGAAGCAGCGCGTGGCGGACCGCACCAAGGCCACCGACGACCGCGTGGCCGCCCTGCGTGCCGAGATCGAGAACGACCCGCGCATGGAGATCGCCGAGCGTGAAAAGCGCTGGGATGAGATCGACAAACTGCTCGCCGACAGCCTCAAGGACATCGAGGACGTGCTGCTGGAGATCCTGCCCGAGGCCTTCGCCGTGGTGAAGGAGACCGCCCGCCGGTTCAGTGAGCGTGACGAGATCGAAGTGACCGCCTCGGAGCTGGACCGCGAGATCGCCACCCAGCGCGATGGCGTGGAGATCCGCGGCGACAAGGCCGTGTGGAAGACCACCTGGACCGCCGCCG
>JAVFAQ010000316.1:0-3667 GCA_034002325.1 Flavobacteriales bacterium
GAGGGCACCACGTAACTCCTCCCGATATAATACAGTTGACCATCGCCGCCGGGTGAGATCTGGAGATGTACGGTGGAGCGTTCTGGGAGTGGAACACCTCGCCGCTGGTGGGGGAGATCACCATGTATCGCCCGAACTCGCTCCACGGGGGCGACAGTCCGTTCCCGCCGGTGTGCAGGGCCAAGTGTTCGGGATCAATGAAGACGGGCGTGCAGGTGGGTGGCCCGTAAGCGGGGAGCTGCAGCTGGTGTACCACGGAATAGGCGAGTGTGATGGGGTCGAAACGGAAGATCTCGCCACGATCGGCGGAGGCGATACGGGACATCCCGCCATAGAGTGCATCGACCGGCCCGGCGGTGAGCCCATGGACGGGCCGCGATTGTGCGCCCGTGAAGGCATGGCACACGGTGAGGCCCTGGGTTTGCGGGTCGAACCGGAACAGCGTGCCGCCCGAGGGTGAAAGGAACGAGCGCAGTCCGAACAGATGTTGGTCCGCAGCCACCGTCAGCGCTGATATGTGGTAGGCCTGGCCTTGTTCCGGGAAGTGATGCACGACGGCCAGCTCGTGGGTGGTGAGGTCGAAACTGTAGAGCACGCCCGAGCCGTTCTCCCCACCGGACCGTGTGCCACCGTAGAGCAAGCCGTTCGGATGCAGGGCCAGCCCGCCATCGAGCTTGGACCCCGTGGCCGTTTCCATGTCGTACAGTTTGGTGAAGGACCCGTCCGCCGTGGTGAATCGAAAAATGGTGCCGGCCTGGTGTGCTCCCCCCGCCCGACATACGCCCAGGAACACCCCCGGCGCCACCTCCACCAAATGGCCGGTGGGATGCTCGCCCATCTCCGGCGGCATCACGCCGAGCTCCTGGAGCGCACTGTCCGCAGGGCTGAAGGTGATCATGACGGCCGAACCGACGTGCGCGCGGCAGGTGGTGAGGCCATAGAGCAGGCCGTCGGTGGCGCGAAGCAGCTCGCCAGAGAACGCGTCGATCGACTTGAAGTCCCGCTCGAAGTGCTTCACCACTTCATATTCGCCGCCCACCACACGGAAGACCACCCCGCCATCGTCGAGGCCGCCTCGGTCCATGGTGCCCCAGATCTCGGATTGGGCCCGCCCACACAGGCCGGCCATGATCATCAGGACTGGAAGGAGCGTGCGGGCATTCATGGCCGGACAACGAGAGCCGGAGCGGGGTATTGCCGGGAGGTCCTGCTTTTTCGGGGGTGCGGCGATTCGCGACAGGTGCGCACCTCTGACCGGGGGCACACCAAAGCTGCGTGGCCGGTGCGTCACCTCCAGGAGTTGACATGCACCGGCCACGGCCGTTCCGGTAGGTGTGGCCTCACCCCAGATACGCCTTCAGCACGCTGCCCCGGCCGGTGTGCTTCATGCGGCGGATGGCCTTCTCCTTGATCTGGCGCACCCGCTCGCGCGTGAGCTCGAACTTCTGGCCGATCTCCTCCAGGGTGTGGGGCTGGTTGCCGTTGAGGCCGAAGTAGAGGCGGATCACATCGGCCTCGCGCCCGGCCAGGGAATTCAGCGAGCGCTCGATCTCGTTACGCAGGCTGTCGCTCATCAGGGTGTCCACCGGGCTGGGCATGTCGCCGTTGCTCAGCAGATCGAGCATGGTGCCGCTGTCCTCGCCGTCGCGCAGGGGGGCGTCCATGCTCAGGTGGCGACCGGCGTTGTTCAAGCTGGTCTTCACCTCTTCGAGGGTCATCTCCAGCACTTCGGCCAGCTCGTGGGCGGTGGGCGGGCGCTCGTGCTCCTGCTCCAATTTGGCGAAGGCCTTGTTGATCTTGTTGATCGATCCGATCTTGTTCAGCGGCAGGCGCACGATGCGGGCCTGCTCGGCGAGGCTTTGCAGGATCTGCTGGCGGATCCACCACACGGCGTAGCTGATGAACTTGAAGCCGCGCGTCTCGTCGAAGCGGCTGGCGGCCTTGATCAGGCCCAGGTTGCCCTCGCTGATCAGGTCGGGCAGGCTCAGGCCCTGGCCCTGGTACTGTTTGGCCACGCTCACCACGAAGCGCAGGTTGGCCTTGGCCAATTGCTCAAGGGCCAGGGTGTCGCCCTGTTTGATGCGGCGCGCGAGTTCCACCTCCTCCTGGGCGGTGATGAGCTTCACTTTCCCGATCTCCTGCAGGTATTTGTCCAGGGAGGGGGTGTCCCGGTTGGTCACCTGCTTGGTGATCTTCAACTGCCGCATACGTGCCATGTTCCGTGCTTCTGGTGTTTGGAGGGTCGGGGGCGTTGAACGCCGCGCCGAAGGCCAAGGTTACCGGTATGGCGCGCCGCTGTGGCCGGCCGCCCGTCCTCGGTCCATCGGGGTGCGGGCCGGTATGTGAACGAAGAAAGCCGCCCCGTGCGGAGCGGCTTTCCCGTGTGTGTCGTACCGGTCAGTTGTTGCTCGGGCCGTTGAAGTCGCGGCGCGGGCGGTCGTCGCGGCGCGGGCGATCATCGCGGCGCGGGCGTTCGCGGCGCTCGCCCCGGTCGCCGTTGCCGTGGTCCGGCCGGTCCACCCAGCCCTCGGGCTTGGGCAGCAGCACGCGGCGGCTCAGCTTCAACTTGCCGCTGCGCGGGTCCTTGCCGGTCACCTGGAACTCGATCTCATCACCTTCCTTGAGCACGTCCTCCACGCGCTCGATGCGGCGCCATTCCAGCTCGCTCACGTGCAGCAGGCCGTCGGTGCCGGGCAGCACTTCCACGAAGGCGCCGTAGGGCATGATGGTCTTGACCTTGCCCTTGTAGGTGGCGCCCACCTCGGCCTGGGGCGGGTTGGCGATGGCGTTCACCCGGGCGAGGGCCGCATCGATGCTGGCCTTGTTCTCGCTCATGATCTCCACGTGGCCCACGCCTTCGATCTCGTCGATGCTGATGTGGGCGCCGGTCTCGGCCTGGATCTCCTGGATCACCCGGCCACCGGGGCCGATCACCGCACCGATGCTTTCCTTCGGGATGGTGATGGTGATGATGCGCGGGGCGTGGTCCTTGTAGTCGGCGCGCGGTGCATCGAGGGTCTTGAGCATCTCGCCGAGGATGTGCAGGCGTCCTTGGCGGGCCTGCTCCAGGGCCTGGGCCAGCACTTCGTAGGGCAGGCCGTCCACCTTCATGTCCATCTGCGTGGCGGTGATGCCCTTGGCGGTGCCGCAGATCTTGAAGTCCATGTCGCCCAGGAAGTCCTCGTCGCCGAGGATGTCGCTGAGGATGGCATGGCGGGTGCCGTCGCTGATCATGCCCATGGCGATGCCGCTCACCGGGGCGGTGATCTTCACGCCGGCGTCCATCAGGGCGAGGGTGCCGCTGCACACGGTGGCCATGCTGCTGGAGCCGTTGCTCTCGAGGATGTCGCAGTTCAGGCGGATGGTGTACGGGTTGCTCTCCACGCCGGGCACCACGGGCTTCAGGGCGCGCAGGGCCAGGTTGCCGTGGCCCACTTCACGACGGCCGGGGCCGCGGATGGGCCTCACCTCACCGGTGCTGAAGCTGGGGAAGTTGTAGTGCAACATGAAGCGCTCGCTGGTCTTGGCGGTGGCCCGGTCGATCGTCTGCTCGTCCATGCTGCTGCCCAGGGTGTGCATGTTGATGGCCTGCGTCTCGCCCCGGGTGAAGATGGCGCTGCCGGGGGTGCCGGGCGGCTCGTCCTCCTCGCTCCAGGTGGGGCGGTGG
>JAVFAQ010000317.1:0-3655 GCA_034002325.1 Flavobacteriales bacterium
AGCTTCGCCGTGAGCCAGCCGTTGTACAATGAATCCCAGCTCTGCCCGCCGGACATGCCGATCGCCGTCACGGTCGATGGGGCGTCGCCTTCGGCGAACCTGCTCATCGCGGACAGCAGCCATACCTCTCTGGACCTGGAGATGACCAGCGTGCTGAGCACCATGCGCCCCGGCTTCGTCTGGGGCAAGGAGTTCCGCGTGCGTAACCTGTCGCCCTATCCCAGCGGGCCGGTGACGATCACCGTGAACTACGACCCCACCCTCGATCCCGTCACCGGCGGCAGCGGTGGCGTCGCCACCTGGGCGCTTCCGGCCATGCCGCCCTATGCCAACCAGGCGGTGGTGATGCAGGGCGCCCTGTCGGCCGGGATCCCCTTGGGCACCACCTATGCGTTCACCGCTGCGGTCACCAACACCCTGCCCGAGCAGAACTTGGTGAACAACACGTTCACGGTGGTGGACACGGTGGTGGGCAGCTTCGATCCCAATGACAAGCTCGGCGCCACCAACTTCACGCGGAGCGGCACGCACTTCATCCTGGGCCAGGACGAATGGATCGACTACACCGTCCGCTTCCAGAACACCGGCACGGACACCGCCTTCACGGTGGTGGTGCGCGATACCTTGGACGCGGGCCTGGACCTCGCGTCCTTGGACATCATCGGAGCATCGCATGCGTTCACGCCATCGTTCGATCAGGACCGCGTGCTCATCTTCACCTTCGACCAGATCCTGCTGCCCGACAGCAGCACCGACCAGCTGGCCAGCCAAGGCCACGTGGCCTACCGCATCGCGCCGCACGCGGGCATCATGGTGGGCGACGAGTTCGTGAACAGCGCCGCCATCTACTTCGACTTCAACGAACCGATCATCACCAATACGGTGACGCATGTGGTGGAGACTGGTACGGGTATCGCCGCGCACACGGAGGGCACCATGCGCTTGGCCCCGAACCCGGCGGGCGATGTGCTCTGGGTGCTGGACGCGCCGGATGCCCGGGGGGGCTTCGACCTGATCACCGCAGATGGGCGGCGGGTGCAGGTGCCCTTTGACCGGGCGGGTTCCACCCTTCAACTGGATGTGCGCGGCCTGGCTCCCGGCGTGTACGTCTTGCGCACCGCGTCCGGGCAGGCACGCTTCGTGAAGCGGTGATCCGCAGACTCACCTCAGCACCGCCAGCCTTTCCTCCAGCGCCTTGATCTTCGCTTCGGCGTCGGCTTTCTTCCGGCGCTCGTTCTCCAGCACAGCGGGTGGGGCGCCTGTAACGAAGCGTTCGTTGCCGAGCTTCTTCTCCACGCTGGTGAGGAAGCCGCGCAGGTACTTCAGCTCTTCCTCGGCCTTCTTCGCTTCCGCGGCGGTGTCCACGTTACCGCCGAGGTCCACGCAATATTCGGTGGTGCCCACCAGGAAGGTGATGCTGCCCTCCAGCGCCTGTTCCACGGTCTCGATGGCGGGCACGTGGGCCAGTTTGTGCACCAGGCGGGCCACGGCATCGCGCATGGGCGGGGCGCCTTTCACATGCAGGGCCAGCGCCTCCTTGGGGCTGATGCCACGCGCATTGCGCACGCCGCGCACAGCGGTCACCAGGTCGAAGGCGTGCTGCACTTCAGCCTCGAGCTTCGCATCGCCCGCACCGCGCTGCGGCCAGGCGGCGATGATGAGGTCCTCCCCGGCATCGCGCGGGTGCAGGTGGTGCCAGAGCTCTTCGCTGAGGAAGGGCATGAAGGGATGGAGCAGCTTCAGCAGGTCCTCGAAGAGCACCAGCGTGGCCTCATAAGTGGCGGCATCGATCGGTTCCGCCGTGCCGTCCTTGAACGCGGGCTTCACCGCTTCCAGGTACCAGCTGCAGAAGTCGTCCCACACCAGTTTGTAGGTGGCCATCAAGGCTTCGCTGATGCGGAACTGGTCGAACAACCCATCGATCTCGGCGGTGCTGCGGGCCACGCGGCTGCGCATCCACGCCACGGCGGCGGCGGCACTGGCGGGCTGTTCGGTGCCGGCCACTTCCCAGGTCTTCACCAAGCGGAAGGCGTTCCAGATCTTGTTGCCGAAGTTGCGGCCCTGCTCGCAGAGCGAATCGTCGTAGGGCAGGTCGTTGCCCGCTGGCGAGGTGAGCAGCATGCCCACGCGCACGCCATCGGCGCCGTATTTGGCGATCAGGTCCAGCGGGTCCGGACTGTTGCCGAGGCTCTTGCTCATCTTGCGGCCCAGCTTGTCGCGCACGATGCCCGTGAGGTACACGTTGCGGAAGGGCACTTCGCCGCGGTACTCCAGCCCGGCCATGATCATGCGCGCCACCCAGAAGAAGAGGATCTCCGGGGCGGTCACCAGGTCGTTGGTGGGGTAGTAGTACTTGATGTCGGCGTTGTCCGGCTCGCGGATCCCGTCGAACACGCTGATGGGCCACAGCCAGCTGCTGAACCAGGTGTCCACCACGTCCTCGTCCTGGCGGATGCCGGTGGTGCTTTGCCCGGCGGCGGTGAACTGCGCGATGGCCTCGGCCTCGGTGCGGCACACGGCGGCATCACCGGCATCGTTGTACCACGCCGGTATCCGCTGGCCCCACCACAACTGGCGGCTGATGCACCAGTCGCGCACGTTCTCCATCCAGTACGTGTAGGTGTTCACGAACTTCTGCGGATGGAGCTTCACGCGGCCGTCCTTCACCACTTCCAGCGCGGGCTTGGCGAGGGCGCCCATCTTCAGGAACCACTGCAAGCTGAGGCGCGGCTCGATCACGGCATCGGTGCGCTCGCTGGTGCCCACCTTGTTCACGATGTCCTCGGTCTTCACTAGGAAGCCTTCGGCCTCCAGCTGCTTCGCGATCTTCTTCCGCACCTCGAAGCGGTCCTCGCCGATGTACAGTTGCGCGGCTGCGCTCAGCGTGCCGTTCGGTTCGAGGATGTCGATGGTCTCCAAGTTGTGCTTCTTGCCCAGCTCGTGGTCGTTCACGTCGTGCGCGGGCGTCACCTTCAACGCGCCCGTGCCGAACTCGCGGTCCACGTACTCGTCGAAGATCACGGGGATGCTGCGGCCGATCAGGGGCACCAGCACGCGCCTGCCTTTGAGGTGTGCGTAACGCTCATCCTCCGGATGCACCGCGATGGCCGTATCGCCCAGGATCGTCTCGGGGCGTGTGGTGGCGATGGTCACCCACTCATCCGTTGCGCCTTCAACAGCGTAACGCACATGGTACAGCTTCGAGTTCACCTCCTTGTGGACCACCTCTTCGTCGCTCACCGCCGTCAACGCCACGGGGTCCCAGTTCACCATGCGCAGGCCACGGTACACCAGACCCTTCTTGTGCAGGTCGATGAACACATCGATCACCGCCTCGCTCAGGTCAGGCTCCATGGTGAAGCGCGTGCGGTCCCAATCGCAAGAGGCGCCGAGCTTCTTCAACTGCTCCAGGATCACGCCGCCGTACTTCTCCTTCCATGCGAAGGCATGCTTCAGGAATTCCTCGCGGCCGATGGCGCTCTTCTTGATGCCTTGCTCGGCGAGCAGGCGCACCACCTTGGCCTCGGTGGCGATGCTGGCATGGTCGGTGCCGGGCACCCAGCAGGCGTTCCTGCCCTGCATGCGGGCGCGGCGCACCAGCACGTCCTGGATGGTGTTGTTGAGCATGTGGCCCATGTGCAGCACGCCGGTGACG
>JAVFAQ010000318.1:0-3630 GCA_034002325.1 Flavobacteriales bacterium
CCCATGCCGGGCTTGCCCATGGTGAAGGTCTCTTCCTGCACGGTGTAGGCCAGGTCGTCCGCGCCCAGCCGCACCCAGGTGCTGGTGATCTCGTGGTCCGCCCGCACCAGGGCCAGGTCCATGCCGAAGCCCAGGTCCATGTACAGCTTGGGCACGTTGTCGTACATGTAGCCCTGGGCCAGGTAGATGCGCAGCGGGATGTGGAAGCCCGCCTGGTCCATGCGCACGTTGCGCAGGCGGTAGCGCTCATGGGCCACTTGCACGATGCCGCTGCCGCCCGGGGCGGTGACGGCATCGAAGGAGAGGGGCGCGCCGCCGATGGGCTGCAGGAAGAGCCTGCCCTGGGCCATGTCCACCCCGCCGAAGCGCACCGTGGGGGTGCCGGCGTACCCGTCGGTGGCCTGGATGCCGGCGATGTGGCCCACCTCGAAAGGGGCCTCGGCCCATGCGGCCATGCGCGGCAGCACGGTGAGCTGCAGGCCGATGGCCATCTTGCCGGGCACGATGCGCTCGCCGTTCTTCTCGTGGCTGCGCAGGGCCAGCTCCAGGGTGGCGCCGCCGGCCAGCCGCTCCCATTGGCGGGCGCCTGTGCCCATGGCGCGCAGCTCGAGGATGGAGTTGCGCTCCGAGGGGGTGCGCTCGCGGCGCATGCGCACGGGGTCCGCCTTCTGGCGCTCGCGCGCGTCCTTCGCGGGTCCTTTCCCCTTGGGGAAGGCGGTGATGGTCTCGGCGGTGCCCACGAGCGTGCCGGTGCCCGTGTCCAGGGCGCGGAGCATCACGTGCAGCTTCTTGTCCACCGTGAAGAGCCGCCCGGTGATGATGGCGTCGGCGGCCAGCAGGCGGCCCAGCTCGATGGCCTGGTCGTCGTCGAAGGTGCCGGCGGCGGTGCGGCGCTGCTCCTCCAGCACGCGGTCCAGCTGGCGGCGCTCCACCACGGTGATGCCGGGCGCGCCGCTCAGGCGCATGACCAGGACCTCCTCCACGTAGGATGCCGTGGCGGCGGGGACGGCCCCGCCCGGCGCGGTCACATCGGTCACCGCCACGCGGGCGCGGCCGGCCGCATGCAGGTGCGCGGCCATGCGCGCGGCGGCCGCGGCGATGCTGTCGTTGAAGGCGTGCTGCGCGGCCGCCGGCCCGATCAACAGGCCCACGGCCAGGCCCAGCAGCGGGCGCAGGAGGGGGCGGTGCGGGCGGTGCGGCATGGCGGCCGGGCATGGCACGGACCATGCCGGGAACGGTCTACGGCGCAATTTAGGCGGCCCGCTCACACCTCCACCAGGGTGCCCACGGGCTCGCCCGCCACCAAGCGGCCCAGGTTGCCGGGCTTGTTCATGTCGAACACGATGATCGGCAGGCGGTTCTCCTGGCACAGGGTGAAGGCGGTCATGTCCATCACGTTGAGGCCCTTCTCGATCACCTCGCGGAAGGTGACGCGCTCGTAGCGCACGGCGGTGCGGTCCTTCTCGGGGTCGGCGGTGTAGATGCCGTCCACGCGGGTGCCCTTGAGGATCGCATCGGCCTCGATCTCGATGGCGCGCAGGCTGGCGGCGGTATCGGTGGTGAAGTAGGGGTTGCCGGTGCCCGCGCCGAAGATCACGATGCGGCCTTTCTCCAGGTGGCGCACGGCGCGGCGGCGGATGAAGGGCTCGGCGATCTGCTCCATCTTGATGGCGGTGAGCAGGCGCGTCTTGTGGCCCTTGGCCTCCAGGGCGCTTTGCAGGGCCAGGCTGTTGATCACCGTGGCGAGCATGCCCATGTGGTCGCCCTGCACGCGGTCGATGGCGCCCTCGGCCTGCATGCCCCGGTAGATGTTGCCGCCGCCCACCACCACGGCCACCTGCACGCCCTGGGCGGCGATGGCGATCACTTCATCGGCGTACTGGTCCAGCCGCTCGCTGTCGATGCCGTACGGCTTGTTGCCCATCAGGCTCTCGCCGGAGAGCTTCAGGAGGATGCGTTCGTATTTGGCCATGGGGGGCAAAATAAAGAGGGAGGCCGAAGCCCCCCTCCCCTATGCGTTGCGCGGTGCCATCAGATCGAGAGCGAATGGCGCTTGAACCCGGTGGCGGTCAGTTCCTTGTCCTGGGACTTGAGGTACTGCTCCACGTTGAGCTTGTTGTCCTTGATGAACTCCTGGGCGAGCAGGGTGCTCTCCTTGAAGAACTTGTTCAGGCGGCCCTGGGCGATCTTCTCGGCCATCTCGGCGGGCTTGCCCTCCTGGATGGCGAGGTCCTTGCCGATCTCGAGCTCCTTGTCGATCACGCTCTGCGGGGTGCTGGCCTTGTCCAGGGCCACGGGGGCCATGGCGGCCACCTGCATGGCCACGTCCTTGGCGGCGTCCGCGAAGCCGGGCTTGCTCAGGCCCACCAGGCTGGCCACTTTGTTGCCGGGGTGGTTGTAGGCATGCACGAAGGGGGCGCTCAGGGCGTGGCAGGCGCTCACGTCGATCTTCTCACCGATCACGCCGGTCTGCTCCACGAGCTTCTCGGCGATGGACAGGCCGTTGCTGTCGTAGGCGGCGGCCTTGAGGGCGTCGATGCCGTCGATGCCCTTTTCCAGGGCGATGGCGGCGATGCGCTCGGCCATGGCGGCGAAGTCGGCGTTCTTGGCCACGAAGTCGGTCTCGCAGTTCACGCACACCAGCACGCCGCTGGTGGCCTCGGCGTTGGTGGTGGCGATCACCAGGCCCTCGGCGGCGTCACGGTCGGCGCGCTTGGCGGCCACCTTCTGGCCCTGCTTGCGCAGGATGTCGATGGCGGCCTCGAAGTCGCCGTTGGCCTCGGTGAGGGCCTTCTTGCAGTCCATCATGCCTGCGCCGGTCATCTGGCGCAGTTTGTTCACGTCGGCGGCGGTGATGGTCATGGTGCTCATTGGCTTGCTGTGTTGGGGCGGGCAGGCCCGCCCGTACGGTGGATCAGGCGGTCTCCCCGTCACTGTCCGGGGCGGCTTCCGCCTCTTGTGCAGCGGGCAGGCCTGCCTGCCCGGCAGGCAGGTCTTCCTGTGCGGCAGGCTGTGCGGCGGCCTCGGCCTCCTCGGTGGCGGCCTTGTCGCCCTTGCGCTCCTCGAGGCCCTCGTTGATGGCCTGGACCATGCGGTCCATGATCAGTTCGATGCTCTTGGTGGCGTCGTCGTTCGCCGGGATGGGGTGGTCGATCAGCGTGGGGTCGCTGTTGGTGTCCACCATGGCGAAGGTGGGGATGTTGAGCTTGCGGGCCTCGGCCACGGCGATGTGCTCCTTGGTGATGTCCACGATGAACAGGGCGCTGGGCAGGCGGGTGAGGTCGGCGATGGAACCCAGGTTCTTCTCCATCTTCTCGCGCTGGCGGCTCACCTGCAGGCGCTCGCGCTTGCTCAGGTTGTTGAAGGTGCCATCGGTCTTCATGCGATCGATGGTGCTCATCTTCTTGATGGTGCGGCGGATGGTGCCGAAGTTGGTGAGCATGCCGCCGCTCCAGCGCTCGGTGACGTAGGGCATGCCGGTGGGCTTCACCTTCTCGGTGACGATGTCCTTCGCCTGCTTCTTGGTGGCCACGAAGAGCACCTTCTTGCCGCTGCGGGCCATGTTCTTCATGGCGGCGGCGGCCTCTTCGAGCTTGGCGGCGGTCTTGTTCAGGTCGATGATATGGATCC
>JAVFAQ010000319.1:0-3597 GCA_034002325.1 Flavobacteriales bacterium
TGGCCGGACCGCCCGGATCGCCGCTCTTTGCACCGTCGCCCGGCCCCCAAGCCCACGGCGCGCCACACGTGGCCACCGAGGTACTGACATCCGTCACCTGCTTCCATTGCGGCGACCCCTGCGCCGCCGAGCACCGCGTACACCACGGGCGCGACTTCTGCTGCGCGGGCTGTCAGCTGGTCTTCGACATGCTGAACGAGGCCGGCCTGTGCGACTACTACACCATTGAGCGGCAGCCGGGCGTGAAACAACGCAGCACCGTGGACGAGCAGCGGGCCGAGCTGTTCGCCCTGGACGAGGTGCGCGCCAAATTGGTGGAGTTCAGCGAGGAGGGCATCACCCGGGCGCGCTTCACCGTGCCGCAGATGCATTGCAGCAGCTGCATCTGGCTGCTGGAGCACCTGCACCGCATCGACCCCGCGATCATGCGCTCGCGCGTGTCGTTCGCCGACAAGGAGCTGTCCGTGACCTTCCGCGAGGAGCGCCTGCCGCTGCCCGAACTCGTACAGCTGCTGCGGCGCATCGGCTACGGGCCGCAGATCACCGCCGGGGGCAAGCGCGGCGATGAGGTGCCGCGCATGGTCTACATCCGCCTCGGCGTGGCCGGCTTCATCTTCGGCAACACCATGATGTTCAGCATCCCCGAATACCTCGGGGCCGATGGCGAGGCGGGGCTGAAGACCGGATTCCAGTGGCTCACCGTGCTGTTCTCCATCCCCGTGGTGTTCTTCCTCAGCACCGGCTTCTTCCGCAGCGCCTGGGCCGGCATCCGCAGCCGCACGGTGAACATCGACCAACCCATCGCCCTGGGCATCGTGGCGTTGTGGACGCGCAGCCTGTACGACGTGATCAGCGGCACCGGGCCGGGCTGGTTCGACTCGCTCGCCGGCCTGCTCTTCTTCCTGCTCATCGGCCGCTGGTACCAGGCCCACACCTACCGCGCCCTGCGCTTCGACCGCGTGCTGGAGGATTTCCTGCCGCTGATCGTGCTGCGCCGCAACGGCACCGCCGAGGAACCCGTGAAGGTGGCCGACCTGAAGCCCGGCGACCGCATCATCGTGCGCGACCAGGAGCTGGTGCCGGTGGACGGCATCCTGCGCGACGGCACGGGCCACATCGACAACAGCTTCATCACCGGCGAGCCGCTGCCCACCCGCAAGCACCCGGGCGACACCATCAAGGCCGGTGGCCGCCAGCGCGGTGCCGCGATCGAGCTGGAAGTGCTGCGCACCTTCGCCGACAGCCGCCTGAAGCGCCTGTGGGCCGAGCAGGACAGCGCGCACGAGCGCCCCGCCATGCCGCGCATGATCGATGCCGTGGCGCGCCGCTTCACCATCGCCGTGCTGCTGATCGCCACCGGCGCCGGCCTGTTCTGGTGGGGCAAGGACAGCACGCAGGTGTGGCCCGTGGTGACCGCCGTGCTGATCGTGGCCTGCCCGTGCGCGCTGGCGCTGAGCATGCCCTTCACCTACGGCCACACCGTGCGGCTCATGGGCAGGCGCGGCCTCTTCCTGCGCGGGGCCGAAGTGGTGGAACGCATGGCCCACGTGGGCACCGTGGTGTTCGACAAGACCGGCACGCTCACCGCCCGCGAGGCCCACGAGGTGCAATGGCAGGGCGCACCGCTCACCGCCGGGCAACGCGCCACCATCCACGCGCTGGCCCGCAACAGCACCCATCCGCTCAGCGTGGTCATCGCTGCGGAATTGAAACCGCGTGCGGATGGAACGGGATCATCATCCGGGACACTTGTACAGTCGACCCCCTGGGTCGACCTGCCTACCGGCCAGGCACCCGCCACAGGTGCCCCGAACGCGAATTCGGCATGCACCGCCACCGACGTCCACGACTTCCCCGGCCAGGGCATCGGCGGCACGGTGGACGGGAGGAAGGTGGGCATCGGCTCGGCGTTCTTCTGCGGCACCGCGGACCGGCCGCGCACCAATGGCGAGGCGCACGTGCATGTGACCATCGACGGCCGGCACCTGGGCCATTTCAGCATACGCAAGCGCGCCCGCAGCGGCATCACCGATGCGGTGCAGGAGCTGCGCGGCGGCCACCGCACGGCGCTGCTCACCGGCGATGCCCAGGTGGACCCCGAGCTGGCCGGGGCCTTCGCCGGCAGCACCGTGCGCACGGGCTGCTCGCCGGTGGACAAGCAGCGCGCCATCCGCGAGCAGCAGGAACAGGGCCAGCGCGTGCTGATGGTGGGCGACGGCCTGAACGACGCCGGCGCGCTGGCCCAGGCCGACGTGGGCGTGACCGTGACCGAGACCAGCGCCGCCCTCACCCCCGCCAGCGACGCCATCATGGACGCCACCGCGCTGCACCGGCTGCCGGGCTTCCTCGCCCTCTCGCGCAAGGCCCGCCGCATCGTCATCGCCAGCCTGTGCATCTCGCTCTGCTACAACGTGGTGGGCGTGTCGGTGGCCGTGGCCGGGTACATGACCCCGCTGTACGCCGCCATCCTCATGCCCCTGAGCAGCGTGAGCGTGGTGGGCTTCGTGAGCGTGAGCGCGTGGTGGGCGGCAAGAAGGACGATCGGGTGAGAGGGATCAGAAGATCAGAGAATGAGTGGATCAGAAAATGGGGCGGAGGCTTGTCCGATCCTCTGATCGCTCCATTATCTGATCCTATTGGGTATCCACCAGCACACGGTCATCGGTCATCGCGAACGTGCTTCAGGTACTCCTTCATCCGCTTCGCGATGCCCGGGATCATGCCCGTGTATCGCTTGGCATCATAGCCCTTCGGTTTGGGGCGTTCGGCCGTGCCACTGCGCACGGTTTTTCGGGCATAAGTGGCCTGCGGCTCGCTCACCTTGCCAGCAGGGGCATCCTCTCCGCCCTTGTACTTCTTTGTATCCTTTGGCCGCTTCGCCATGTGCCGAAGGTACGGTCATCGGCTTGGAGTGATATGGGTTTGGCGGTCAACGAGAAGCGCCCCTTCGCCTTTATGGTGAAGCGGCGAGGAGGATGGAGCGCACGGCGGGCACCTTCTTCAATGGCATCATCCTGCCGGTGATCGACCCCAAGCAGTTGATACGGCACGTGAAGACGGGGCCTGCGAAGGGGTGAGCATTACCACGGGTAAGTGGTGCGATCCGTTGGTGGTCGCCGGGTTTCGAAACGGAAGGACCTGCGGGAGTTGGAGAGGCGCGAACAACGCGCCCCCGGAGCAAGCCACGCCGCAAGGGGCAAGAGCCAACGGGCCGGCCATCGGTGGGGCTGATCGCCAGCAACTGGCCGCGCAGGTCGGCCACCGCCTGATGCCAGGTCGTGCCGGCGATCCGGGCCAGCAGCGCATCGGTGTCGCCGCCATCGATCAGGGCGTCGTATTCCACGTGCAAGGTTTGTTATGGGTGCACTACCAACCGTTGGGTCTGCTCCAACCGGCCCGCACACCGCAACTCCACCATGTACACGCCGGGAGCGATCCCCTGCACATCCCATGCATGTTGGCCTCGTGTCCCGCTCACACGGAACTGCTGCACCATGCGCCCCTGCGCATCGCGCACCACCACGTGCGCCACGCCTGTGTGCCCCGATAGCTGGTAGCTCATCGTTACAAGACCGCTGGCCGGGTTGGGGAACAACC
>JAVFAQ010000320.1:0-3582 GCA_034002325.1 Flavobacteriales bacterium
AGCGCGGCGTTCCGTGCTCCGGCACACCCACGTGCAACCCGTACAACCGGCTCACCAAACGTTGGGTGAGATCGTTCACCGTGCCATCGTCGTAGCCGTGGTAGGAACCAAAGAAGTACCAGCTGCCGTCGGGCGCCTGCACCATGCCCTGGGTGCCCTGGTTGATATACCCCTGGTGGTTGTAGGCTCCGCAGCCGCCCCCGGTGAAGTGGGTGTGCAGCAGGTGCCCATCGGCATCCAACAGGGCGATGCCCCCACGCGGATGGCCCTCCACCTCGCTGACGTTGCCATGTAGCACAATGCGCCCATCGGGCAGCACGGTATGCCACAGGGACAGGAACTGGCCGAACTGATCACTGCGCAGGTGCAGCAGGTAGTTGAAGGTGGGGTCGATGGCCCCATCGGGCATCAGCCGTACGATGTGGATCGAATCCGGTGAGTTGAATTCGGTCTTCACCAGGCCGCTGCCGATGATGCGGCCATCATCCAAGGTGGTGAAGGCGTTGAATTTGCCCCAGGGAGTGCCCGGCTGGAAGGTAGTGTCCAGGTCACCGTTCGGATGGATGCGGAAGGTGTGGTCCACCGGCTGGCCATCATACATGTCTCCGGTTCCGTGTACAAGGATCTTTCCGTCCGGCTGCTCATGCAGGGTGCTGGCCATATGCAGTGGGGTGCATGTGCGGTGGATGCGCGTAGTGTCCAAATAACCTTCGTTGCTGAGCCAGACCAGGCAATGCCAGCCGGTAAAGCCCCGCAGGGTATCGTGCAGCAGGTGATAGCCGGTGATCAGCACCCGGCCATCCGCAAAAACATGGTAGTCTCCGCTTTGAGCTATGGTGTGCAAGGGATCTTGATCGAACGTGACAAAGGTGGGGTCGATCAATCCTTCGCTGGTGAGCCGCCGGATGGGCTGATCGGCCTTGACATAGAATTTATCGTTCCACGGGGTCAGCCGTTGTCCCCCCGGCATATCCACTGGAAACGAGGGGTCCGGTTGCCCATTGGCCAGCACTTTGACCAAGCCTCTATGCCCCCACCAGACGGGATCACCCGGTAAACGGATCCTTCCCGATAGCAGGATCTTTCCATCATTCAGAATAGCCACAGAGCTAATGGACCACGTGTCCGCATTCAACCGGAATTCCGTGTCCAAGCCGAATGGCTGCTGCGGCCATGCCACGCTGGTTGCAAGGGCGGTGACCAGCGCGAAACACAGCCGCCTGGTGCGGCTGTGCGTTCTCATTGCCGGATCACGATCTTCTCGCTGCGCAGAAGCTGTTTCCCATTGATCAGGCTGGCCGTGTAGGTGCCGGGTGCCATCATGCGCGTATCCCACACCACCTGTTGCCGGGCCTCTTGAAGCACCTTGCGGTACACCTCGCGGCCGGTGATGTCGCGGATCACCAATAGGGCATCGTCCGGTGGTACCAGCAGGTCATAATCGAAGGCCACCCACGCATCGGCCGGGTTGGGATGGATGGCCAGCAGGGCCTGCACCAAATTGCCTACAGCGGGCAGCTCCGTGCGCGGCAGCGATTTGGGCGTGCCATCGTCGCCACCCGTGCTGGGCGGGCGGCAGATGCCATAACCGAAACACAGCAAATTGGTGATGAACGCCGCAGGCCGGTCGTAGGCGCCGCCTGCCAACGCCACCAATTGCTGCACCTCGGCACTGTCCAGTTGCAGGGTGGTGCGGCCGCTGCCATGTACGTCCTGCAGGAAATCGATCCAGTCCTGCATGCGCTGCACCTCGGCCAGCCCATCGGCACCCAGCCGGTGCTCTTCGGGGATCCAGGCAATGGCCGCCGCCGCACTGTCGAAGCGGTGCTCCTCCAACCAGGTCAACGCCTCGCCGAAACGGGCGGCGGGCGTACGCAATTGCCTCCACACCCAGCGCACACTGTCCAACGGCACCTGTGTTGTATCGCTGCGGTAGTGGTGCAGCAGGGCGTTGGCCGCCTGGGTCATTTCACCATGGTGGTGGGCCATCTCGTTCTCCAGCGCATCGCGGTAGGTGCGCTGGTCCCAGCTGGCCACCACCATGCCCAGCAGGTATTCCGGCAGAGGGTGACCGCTCTCCTCCTGCAACCAGCGAAGGAAACCATCCTGGCGCGTGGCCTCCGGGTTCGCCACCAATATCTCGGTGATCATGGCATCGGGCATGATCCCGCGCTGTACCATTTCGCGCAGGGAGGCCGTGCTCAGATAGGGGCTTCTGTTCAACAGGTACCCGCGCAGCGTCCATGCGTCCTGCGGCCAGCTTTCCTGGATCTCCTCCAGCACGGCATCGGTGTTGCCGCCATCGATCAGCTGTTCGTAGAGGTAGCGGGTGTCCACATACGCGCCCTTGCGTTCCATCATCAACCCCACGAGCGGACCCGGCGGCATGCCGCTGGGTGGTTCATGGGGGACCCCGATGATCTTGCCCGCGCAATTATTCGAAGGGATGTATGTGACGACCGCCGGGAATAGGCCGGTGGAATGATATATGGGAACGTAATTCCCGGTATTCCGATGCCAATACCCGATGGGGCTGAAGATGGTGGTGACAGTAAAATCCGAACTCGGCCCGTTGGCGGCGTTCTGGTCGAAGGTGTTGTCGGCCGGTCGCTTGGAGGCGCCTTGATTGGTGCGGATGATGTGGGTGTTCTCGTCCGAATTGCCGTCGATCTTCCTGCTCCAGAAGTTCCTACTGTTCCCAAAATTGTCATTGCACAGGAACCATAAGCCCCTGACCGGGGTATTGCCAGGGGTGAGGTCGGCGCATACACCCTCCCCTATATAGCCTCGCGCCAGTCCGGTGGCCTTGTTCCGGAACACCACATCGTTATGGTCGCGGCTGTACCCGATCACGATGCCTTCGGTGAGTTCATGGTCGCCGTCCTGCTCCAATTCATTGTCATCCACCGTAAAGCCCCAACTCTCCGTGCTGAAAATGCCCCGGTGATGTAAGTTGAATTTTGTGTCAACAGGGCCGCTCAACGTCACATCCCTGTCCCCCATGAAGAACCGGCAGTTCTTCACCTGGTAGCCAGGCACCCCATTGGCGTAGACCCCGGCAATGTTCGCATGGAAATCGGCGCGGTCCACCACGAAGCGGCGGCTGGTGCTGCTGTTGCTGGCGCGTATGCCATGGTCCAGGCCACGGAACACGCTGCGCACCGTATGCTGCGGCGGGCATGCGCCCTGTACCAGGATGTTGCAATCGGGGATCACCCGGTAGGCGGCATCGATGGAAATGATGCCCGCCCCCAGGTATGCGCTCTCATCGATCGTGGTCTGCAGGTTATCGAACTCACAGCCAACGAAGTCGATCCCGTCCACCTTCCATAGGCTCGCATGCGCGTAGAAATCGTTCCCGCCCCGGTAATCATCGTCCACCACGAAGTGGCAGCGCGTGAAATGGCTCAGGTTACCTCGAAGGTTGCTCGGGTTCCCCGGCAGGAAGTTCTGATAGGCCATGAACTCCGCCGAGCGGCGGCAGTTGCTGAAGGTGGCATCGGTGGCCTGGAGCACGCCACCGATGCTGTTCCAATCGTTCGGCTTCCAGTTGGTGAAGAGGTTGCGGGCGTGCTCCACCAC
>JAVFAQ010000321.1:0-3575 GCA_034002325.1 Flavobacteriales bacterium
CGGCGGCCAGCAGGGGCCCGCTGGCGTATCCGCCCACGCCCACGGCCACATCGGGCCGGAAGGTGCGCACCAGCTTGCGCGCCTTGAGCATGCTGCGCAGCAGGCGCCAGGGCAGGCCGATGTTCTTCAGCAGGGACCCGCGCTGGAAGCCGCGCACGGGCAGGCCCACGATGCGGTATCCGGCCGCCGGCACCTTCTGCATCTCCATGCGGCCCTCGGCGCCCACGAAGAGCAGGTCGGCCCGGGCCTCGCGCGCGCGCACCGCGTCGGCGATGGCGATGGCCGGGAAGACGTGGCCCCCGGTGCCGCCGCCGGCGATGATCACGCGCAGGGCGCCGCTATGCGATCGCTGGGGTCCCATCGGTCCGGTCTCGGGTTTCTTCGGTGCTGCGGCTCACGCTGAGCATGATGCCGATGGCCAGGCAGGTGAACCAGGCGCTGGTGCCGCCCATGCTCACCAGGGGCAGCGGCTGGCCGGTCACGGGCACCAGGTTCACGGCCACGGCCATGTTCACCATGGCCTGCATCACCAGCAGCAGGCCCAGGCCCACGGCCGCCAAGGCGCCGAAGGGCTTCTCGCACCGGCCGGCGATGCGCACGGCGCGGAACATCATGACCAGGTACATCAGCAGGATGCCCAGGCCGCCGAAAAGGCTGCCGTACTCCTCCACGATGAAAGCGTAGATCATGTCGCTGTACGGGTGCGGCAGCCAGTTGCGCGAGGCGCCGCTGCCCGGGCCGTTGGGCAGCAGGCCGCCGCTGGCGATGGCGATCTTGGCGTGCTCCACCTGGTAGTTGGCATCGCTGTCGGCGGTGCCGAAGCTGGAGATACGGCTCTCCCAGGTGGCCACGCGGGGCAGCACGTCCAGGCCGAACGCTTCGTTCACCGTCACCAGCAGCATGAAGCCGCCGACCGCCATGCCGATGACCGCGAGGATCCACTTCATGGGCACCTGGCCGATGAACATGATCGTGAGGCACACCAGGAAGAGCAGGGCGGCGGTGCTGAAGTTGGCCGGCAGGATCAATCCGCAGATCACCCCCACCGGCAGCATGAGCTTCACCATCACATCACGGAGCGACCAGGGTTCGCCATGGTGGCGGCCCAGGGCCCGGGCCAGGTACACCACCAGCACCACCTTGGCCAGGTCGCTGGTCTGGAAGCTCTGGTTGATGACGGGAATGGTGATCCAGCGGCTGGCGTCGTTGATGTTGGAGCCCAGCAGCAGGGTGAGCAGCAGCAGGGCCGCCACCAGGCCGATGGACAGTTGCGCCAGCCGCGAGTACATGCCGTACTTGAGCCGCGACGCGTAGATCATGATCACCCCGCCGGTGAAGAGCATCAGCCCATGCTTGAACAGGAAGTGCAACGTGCCGCCGCCCCCGCGCTTGAAGGCGAGCGAGGTGATGGAGCTGTACACCGCCAGCAGGCTCATCACCATGAGCACCAAGGCGACCATCCAGAGGACGCGGTCGCCTTTGAGCTTATGGAGCAGGGTGGTCATGGCGTGTCGGCGTTCGTTGGTCACGTGTCGGTCGGCGATCGTTCGGTTGTCGGCTCACAGGTCGCGCACGGCGCGTTTGAACTCGGCGCCGCGCTCCTCATAGTTGGCGAACCCCGCGCCGGGCCCCGCGCCCGGGCCGCCGCTGGGGCATGCGGGGCTGAAGAGCACGGACTCGCCGGGCCGGGCGAGCTCGCGGGCCACGAACACGGCCGTGCGCAGCTCGTTGGCATGGATCACCTGCACGTCGGCCGGCGGGTCCACCTCGGTCACGGGACCGAAGAGCACCACGGCGGAGACGCGTTCGCGCAGCAGGTCCAGCACATGGCCTTCGCCCATGGCGTTGCTCCAGGTGCCGGCGATCCAGACCACGCGCTGCTCCATGCGGCCCAGTGAGGCCAGGGCGGCATCGAGGAAGGTGGCGCGGGAATCGTTGATGTAGCGGACGCCGGCGATCTCGGCCACGAGCTCCGAGCTGTGGGGCGCCCGGGCGTCCCGGGCGGCGCGGCGGGCCTCCATCAGGCGGCCGCCGGCGATGCGCAGTGAAGGGGTGTGGTCGCGTTCCATGGCGGGTCGGGCATCACAGGGCCTTGACCGCCGTCTTGAAGCGGCGGCCCCGGTCCTCATAGTTGGTGAACAGGTCGAAGCTGGCGCAGGCCGGGCTCAGCAGCACCACGTCGCCGGCCTCGGCCAGGGCATGAGCGGCGCGCACGGCGTCCTCCGCGCTGCGGGCCTCGGCCATCGGCAGGCCCAGCGGGTCGAAGGCCTTGCGGAGCCGCGCGTTGTCCGCGCCCAGGCACACGATCGCCTTCACCTTGTGGCGCACCAGCTCCATCAACTGGCCGTAGTCGTTGCCCTTGTCCTGGCCACCGGCCACCCAGACCACGGGCTTGTCCATGCACTCGAGCGCGTACCAGGTGGCGTTGATGTTGGTGGCCTTGGAGTCGTTGATGAACTCCACGTCATGCACCATGGCCACGTGCTCCAGGCGGTGCTCCACGTTCTGGAAATCGCTGAGGCTTTCGCGCACCACTTCCTTGCGCAGGTCCAGCACGCGGGCGGCGATGCCGGCGGCCATGGAGTTGTACACGTTGTGCTTGCCTTGTAGGGCCAGTTCGTTGATGGACATGCTGAGGGTGGTTCGGTTGGTTTGGATGTGGACCTTGCCGTCTTGCAGGAATGCGCCTTGCGGCACGATGTGTTCAATGGAGAAAGGCCAGCGGCGTGCCCGGATGCCGCGGGCGTCGAGGCCGGCGCGCACCAGCGGGTCGTCCGCGTTGTGCACCAGATGGTCCTCGGGCCCCTGGTTCATGGCGATGCGGAACTTGCTGTCGGCGTATCGTTCCATGCTGCCACCGTACCGGTCCAGGTGGTCCGGTGTGATGTTCAGCAGCATGGCCACGTGCGGGCGGAAGGTGCGCACGCCGTCGAGCTGGAAGCTGCTGAGCTCGATCACGTACCAATCGTTGTCGCCATCGGCCAGCAAGGCGGCGAAGCTGTTGCCCACGTTGCCGCCCAGGGCCACGTCCACCCCGGCCCGGCTCAGGATGTGGTGGGTGAGCAGGGTGGTGGTGGTCTTGCCGTTGCTGCCGGTGATGGCCACGATGCGCCCCTTGCAGTAGCGGTATGCGAACTCGATCTCGCTGATCACGGGGATGCCGCGGTCGCGTGCGGCCACGATCAACGAGGCGGTGTCGGGCACGCCGGGGCTCTTCACGATCTCGCCGGCCGCCAGCACCCGGTCCGCGCTGTGGCCACCCTCCTCGAGGTCGATGCCATGGGCGCGCAGCGTGTCGCGGTACCCGGGCTTGATGGGGCCGGCATCGCTCACGAACACGGGCAGGCCGTGCCGCTGCGCCAGCCGCGCCGCGCCCACCCCGCTCTCCTGCGCCCCTATGACCACCAGTTCCTTCATCGCAGCTTGAGGGTCACGATGGAGAGCACCGCGAGCATGATGCCCACGATCCAGAAGCGCGAAACGATCTTGCTCTCGTGCAGGCCCAGCTTCTGGTAGTGGTGGTGCAGCGGGGCCATGCGGAAGATGCGCCGCCCCTCGCCGAACTTGCGTTTGGT
>JAVFAQ010000322.1:0-3528 GCA_034002325.1 Flavobacteriales bacterium
CTGCAACGCGGAGAGGTCCAGGAACACGCCCTTGATCTTGTCGTCCGTGCGCGCGTGGTCCAGGCCGGCCAGCACATCGTTCAGGCCGGTGCCGCTGCGGAAGCCGAACTGGGGCAGGTCGACCTGCTCCTTCGGCCCGCGGTCCATGAAGGCGCCGTCGAGCTCCAGGTGCAGCACCGAGTTCTCCTGCACCACGGTCTTCTTGCCCGACCCGAAGGCGGCGCCCAGGGCGGCCATGGAACCGATGAACAGCAGGAAGAGCAGGATGTTGACCAGCACGATGCCCAGCATCGTGGCGAGGGTGTACTTGAGGAATTGGCGCATGGTACGGGTGTTTCGTGGGCGAAGCTATTCCCCCGTGCCGGTCGCCGGTGGCCCGATCACATGAGCGGGGCACGTGCCGGATGAAGGGCGGCGGATAGCTTTGGGCCGCGATGAACACGGCGGTGCTGTTGCTGGGGGCGGACCTGGGCGATCCGAAGGCGCAATTGTCCGCGGCCACCAAGGCCCTGGACCGCAAGGGCCTGCGCGTGCTGGCCGCCAGCCGCGACCATTGGACCGAACCCTGGGGCTTCGCCGGCGACCATCTCTTCCTGGACCGCGCCCTGCTGGTGGCCACCGACCTCGCGCCCGATGAACTACTGCGCACCGTGTTGCGGGTGGAGCAGGAGCTGGGGCGCACGCGAAGCGGGCCCGGCTACGCATCGCGCACCATCGACATCGACATCCTGCTGATGGACGACCACGTGGTGGAACTCCCCGAACTGCAAGTGCCCCACCCGCGCATGCACCAGCGGGCCTTCGCCCTGGCACCCGCCGCCGATGTGGCGCCGTTGATGGTACACCCCATTTTGGGGCGGTCCGTCCTCACTTTGCTGGACGACCTGCGCCGCCCGGCGACCTCACCTGCGCCCGAATGAGCATGCCCGTACGATACATCGCCGTGGAAGGCCTCATCGGGGCCGGCAAGACCACCTTGGCCCGGCGCCTGGCCGCCGAGCGCGATGCCCGGCTGGTGCTGGAGGAGTTCGATGACAACCCCTTCCTGGAGCGGTTCTACGCGGACCCCGGGCGCTACGGCTTCTCCGTGGAGCTGTCCTTCCTGGCCCAGCGCTACCACCAGCTCAAGCGCATCACCGAGCAGGACCTGTTCCGGCCGCGCACCGTGGCGGACTACTCCCTGGGGAAGTCGATGGTGTTCGCCAGCGTGACCCTGCCGGCCGACGAGTACGCGCTTTTCCGCGACCTGTACGACATCATGTACGGCGACCTGCCCGCACCGGAGCTGGTCGTGTACCTGCACCTGGGCCAGGATCGCCTGCGCGAACGCATCCGTAGGCGCGGCCGCAGCTATGAGCAGAACATCGGCACGGACTACCTGCTGCGGCTGCAGGACCGCTACATGGACCACCTGCACAAGGGCGCCGGCACGCGGGTGCTGGTGGTGGACCTGGGCGACCGCGACCTGCTGCACGACGCGCCCGCTTACGCCGAGCTGAAGGCCCGGATCGACGACCCCCGTGCGCCCGCCTACGAGGTTTTGGCCCTCGGAAAGCACGCCGGATCGTGAACAATGCGGCACCGAAATGCCCCGTACGAGCGGATGCGTGGTATTATACTTGCCCCGAAATCCAGAAACCAAACACCCAGCATGGTACAGCGGCAACTCAACAGCCTCATGCTCAGCGCCGGTGCCGCCCTCGTCCTGAGCGGTTGCGGCGGCTTGGGCAAGATGAGCAAGTACGCGGAGAACATCAAGTACACCGTCGACCCCAACCCGCTGATCGTGCAGGGGGATTCGGTGGCCGTGAACATCAACGGCAACTTCCCCGGCAAGTACTTCCACAAGAAGGCCTCGGTGGAGCTGACCCCCACGCTGACGTACGCGGGCGGTGAGACGGCCTTCAAGACCGCCTACTTCCAAGGTGAAGGGGCCGCCGGCAACCATCCCGTGGTGCCCTACGAGGGCGGCAAGGCCTTCAGCTACACCCACAAGGTGGCCTACACCCCTTCCATGGAGACCAGCGAGCTGATGCTGGGCATCATGGGCCGCCAAGGCAAGAAGGAAAAGGCCTTCGACCCGGTGAAGCTCGCCGATGGCGTGATCACCACCCCCTACCTGATGGTGAGCGATGACAAGGCCATGCTGGGTCCGGACGCCTTCCAACGGATCACCGCCCACAGCCAGGACGCCACTATCCACTACCTGGTGAACTCCAGCACGGTGCGCTCCGGCGAACTCAACGATGCCGATGCCAAGGCGCTGGCCACCTTCATCCGCGGCTTCGCCCAGAAAGGCAATATCCAGGTGAAGGGCCTCACGGTGGACGCTTGGGCCAGCCCCGAGGGCGAGCTCACCCTGAACGAGAACCTCGCCAGCGACCGCGCCAAGAGCGCCAGCGGCTGGGCCCGCGGTGAACTGGTGCGCGCCAAGGCCGAGGGTGCCCGCGATGATGCCTTCTACCAGCTGAACCCCCGCGGCGAAGACTGGAACGGCTTCAAGACCGCCATGCAGGGCAGCAGCATCGCCGACAAGGACCTGGTGCTGCGCGTGCTGGAGATGTACACCGACCTCACCCAGCGCGAGCAGGAGATCAAGAACATGGCCGCCACCTACAAGGAGATCGCCGACCAGATCCTGCCCACCCTGCGCCGCAGCGAGATGAAGCTCAACTACGACGTGGTGGGCAAGACCGATGAGCAGATCGCCGAGATGAGCCGCACCATGCCCGATTCGCTCAACGCCGAGGAACTCCTTTGGGCCGCCACCCTCACCACCGACCTGAACGAGCAGCTGCGGATCTTCCGCGAGAGCGAGCGCCTGTTCCCCGACGACCCGCGCGGCGCCAACAACGTGGGCTACGTCCTGCTGCAGCAGAACAAGCTCAATGAGGCCGAGGCCCAGTTCCAGAAGGCCAACGGCATCGCCGAGACCAATGCCGCCAACAACAACCTCGGCGTGGTGGCCCGCCTGAAGGGCGACCGGGCCAAGGCCAAGGAGTTCTTCAACAAGGCCGGCTCGCCCGAGGCCAAGTACAACCTCGGCCTGGTGAACATCCAGAACGGTGAATACACCTCGGCCAACACCAACATGGCCGGCCAGAACACGGTGAACGCCGCCCTGGCCAAGCTGCTCAGCGGTGATGCCGCCGGCGCCAAGACCATCCTGGACAATGCGCCCGACAAGGACACCGCCACGGGCCACTACCTGATGGCCATCATCGGTGCCCGCACCAACAACGGCGACCTGGTGCGCAGCCAGATCGGCCTGGCCGTGCAGAAGGACGCCAGCCTGCGCGAGAAGGCGCTGAAGGACCTGGAGTTCCGCGAGTACAAGGGCCAGCTCGGGATCTGATCCCCTCGCCACGCCCCTGGGCAAGGCCCCTGCCACCGCGGCAGGGGCCTTGCTTTTTGGCGCCGGTGCGATGCGGCGGGGTGCGGTAAAGAACGGACGTGGGGGCGCATGTGCCCGCACCGGACCGGCGGCCCGGACGTGCCGGCAGCGCGAAGGGGCGGGAAAAGCGATCG
>JAVFAQ010000323.1:0-3527 GCA_034002325.1 Flavobacteriales bacterium
GCAGCAGGCGGCACAGCGCCACGCGGCGGCGCTCACCGCCGGAGAGCACGCGGATGGGCGTGTCGCCATCGGGGCACCGCAGGGCGTCCATGGCGATCTCCAGCTTCTGGTCGATCTCCCACGCGCCGACGGCCTCGATCTTGTCCTGCAGCGCCCCCTGCCGCGCGATGAGCTTCTCCATCTTGTCCGGGTCGTTGAGCACGTCCTCGTCGGCGAACTTGTTGTTCACCTCCTCGTACTCCTTCAGCAGGTCCATGATGGGCTGCACGCCCTCGCGCACGATCTCGATCACGGTCTTGTCCTCGTCCAGCACGGGCTCCTGCTCCAGGTGGCCGATGGAGTAGCCGGGGGTGAGGTGTACGTCGCCGTGGAAGTCGGTCTCCTTGCCGGCGATGATGCGCATCAGGGTCGATTTCCCGCTGCCGTTGAGGCCCAGGATGCCGATCTTGGCGCCGTAGTAGAACCCCAGGTAGATGTCCTTGAGTATGGTCTTTCCGGTGGGCAGCGTCTTGCCCACTTTGACCATGTTGTAGATGATCTGACGTCCTTCTTCTGCCATTTGTCCGGGTGTTTCGGCAGGCCGCAGGGGCGCTACCGGACCGCGAAGATGCCCAAACGCGGGAGATCGACCACCAATTCGGCCCGGTGTGCGCCGGTGGTGTCGGCCCGGTGGTGCATCAGCACGCCGGCCACGGTCTGCCCCTGGTCGCGCCCCACGGCCACGAAGCGCATGCCGCCGGGCACGGGCGGGCGGTGGAACCAGGCGCGGTCCATGCCTTCGGCCACGGCGTGGAACTCGATCGGGGCGTCCCACGGGAACCGGGTGTAGGCGCGGTCGCCGGGGTCCATGGCCCGGTGCAGGTATGCGGCCGCCTCGCGCGCCTCGGGGCTGCGCACGGCATCCTCGGGCAGCGGGCCGCTCAGGGGCCAGGCGACGATCGGCACCAGCACGACGCTGGCCTGCATCACGCGGCGGCGCTTGCCCCAGCCCGGGAGCATCTTCTCCTGCACGGCCTTCAACAGGTAGAACAGGCCGATGGCCACGCCCAAGTGCGCGAAGGGCACCAGGTAGAGCCACACGCGGCCGGGGGCCACCTGGCCCTGCAGCAGCATCAAGGGCACGCTTCCGCAGAAAGCGGCGAACAGCAAGGCGCGGTAGCGGCCGGAGTGGTGCCCCGCCACGATGCACAGCACCAGGGCGATGATGCGCGTGGCCGCCCAGTTGCCCCCGGCCAGGTGGGCATGCACGCTCAGCAGGCGCTCGCCCAAGGTCCGGAAGAAGGTGGCGCGGTCCGGGCGCTCCAGCACGGGGTGGTCCAGCAGGTGGCCGCTGCCGTACACCGCCAGCACGGGCAGGTAGAGCAGGGCGCTCACGGCCAGCCACACGCCGGCGGCCATCACCAGGCCACCCGCCTGGGCGGCCATGCCGCGCGTGCCGTGGCGGGCCAGCAGGTGCACGGCCAGCCAGGTCAGCACCATCAGGGCGGGGTACACCATGGTGGGCACCGTCCATGTGCCCACCGCCAGCACCAGCCCCAGCAGCACGGCGCTTGTGCGGCCGCCTTCCTTCAGCAGGTGGCGGCCCAGCAACAGCGCCATGGCCATGCACAGCCAGGTGATGCTGTAGCCCCGGGCCAGCGCGCTGTACTCCACCAGCACCGGCGAGGCGGCCACCAGCGCCAGGGCCAGCACGGCGATGTACCGGTTGAAGGTGGCGCGCACGAAGAGGTAGAACGCGGGCATGAACAGGATCGCCGCCACCAGCGCGGGCAGGCGCAGGGAGAACAGGCCCGGGGTGAACAGCAGGGTGCTGAGCTTCACCCACAGCGTGTGGAAGATGTGGTTGTTGGGGTAGGCGTATTCGCACAGCACCACGTGCAGCGGGCGGCTGGCGTAGTAGGTCCAGGTGAAGGCCTCGTCGTAGGTGATCGGCGCGCACATCATCCAAATGCGCAGGGCGGTGCCGGCGGCGATCAGCAGCAGCACATGGCGTTTGTGGGCGGGCGAGGTGCGCTTGGCGTAGCGGGCGGCCGTTTCGCGCAGGTCGGTGCGTAAGCGTGCCCATGCGCCGGCCGGGGCGCGCCGCATGCGCACCGCCAGCACCGTGCAGGCCGCCGCCGCCAGCGCCAGGAAGATGGCCGCCATGCGCAGGTTGGCCTGCACGCGACGGTGGAACGCGGCGGTGTAGCTCTCCACATCGCCGTCGGGGGCGATGGCGTTGAGGTGCCCCAGCATGGCGGCGTGGCCGGTGTGCGCGGCCCACCAAGCGGCCGCCGCGCCAAGCAGCAGCAGCAGGACGGCGAGAAAGGGAAGCAAGGCGCGCATGGGCATGGCCCGCGCCGGCTACCGCGCGATGGCGTCCATGGAGATGATGCTGTCCACCACGTACCGCTTGTGGCCCCGCCAAGGCAGCGCGCCGAGGTATTCCTTGTAGTGCAGGTTGAACTGCTTGCCGCTGTTCACCATCAGCTCGTTGGCCACCGCCTCGTCTTCCACGGAGAACTCGAACTCGAAGCTCTCCAGCGTGCCCTCCCGGCTGCGGATGCCCGTCTGGACCATCTTGCCCTCGTACGTCTTGAACAGCACCCCCTTGTACACCACGTAGTTCAGCTCGCCGGCCTTCACCCCGGTGCCGAACACCCAGTAGTACCGGAAGTACACGAAGGCGCCCGCGATGAGCACGATCGCTACGGCGAGTTTCCAAAGGTGGCTGCGCATGGGAACGGGGGATCGATGCCCCGAAAGTAGGCGCCGCCGCTCATCGGACCGCCGCACCGTCCATCACAAAAAGTACCTTGCCATGCACAGTACTGGCACAATGCCCATATCTTTGTGCCGCACAACACCAATGACCGGGAAGATGAACGTGGGGAACACCAAGGCACAGATGCGCAAGGGCGTGCTGGAGTATTGCATCCTGGGCGTGCTGGCGCAGGGCGAGTGCTATCCGTCGGACATCATCGAGAAGCTCAAGGGCGCGAAGCTGATCGTGGTGGAGGGCACCCTCTACCCGCTGCTCACCCGGTTGAAGGACGCCGGCCTGCTCACCTACCGGTGGGAGGAATCGCGCAGCGGCCCCCCGCGCAAGTACTACCGGCTCACGCCCACGGGCAGCAAGTTCCTGGACGAGCTGGACCAGACCTGGGACGAGCTGGCGCAGGCCGTGCGCAAGACCACCCGCCGCAATTGAACCATAGCCACCACCAACCCGAAAGATCGCGCCGGCCCACGGCGAACACACATGGAAAAGACCCTCAACGTCAACATCAGCGGCACCGTCTTCCACATCGAGGAGGAGGCGTACCACGTGCTGCAGCGCTACCTGGCCAATGTGCGCGGGCAGTTCGCCGGATCGCCGGGCAGCGATGAGATCATGGCCGACATCGAGGCCCGCATCGCCGAGCTCTTCACCGAGCGCATCCGCGACCGGGGCATGGTGGTGACCCTGGCCGATGTGGACCACGTGATCGGCGTGATGGGCCGGCCCGAGGACTACACCGAGGGCGAGGACCCGGCGATGGGCGAGG
>JAVFAQ010000324.1:0-3512 GCA_034002325.1 Flavobacteriales bacterium
GGTGGTCGAAGTAGCGGCTGTAGTTCTCGATCCCGCTGCAATAGCCCAGCTCGCGCATCATCTCCAGGTCGTGCAGGGTGCGCTCCTCCAGGCGCTTGGCCTCCAGGTGGCGGCCGGTCTCGCGGAAGAACTCCACCTGCCGCACCATGTCCTCCTGGATGCGGCCCATGGCGCTGTTGAGGGTGGCGCGGCTGGTGACGAAGATGTTGGCCGGGTGGATGCTGATGCGGTCCATGGTCTCGGCGGTGCGCATGTCCGGTATGGTGAAGCGCTCCAGCCGCTCGATGTCGTCGCCCCAGAAATGGATGCGGATGCCTTCATCGGCGTATGCGAGGTAGACCTCCACCACATCGCCGCGCACACGGAAGTCGCCCCGGGCGGGGTCGGCGTCGCGTCGGGTGTACATGGCGGTGACCAACTGGTGCAACAGCTGGTTGCGGGCGATGCGCATGCCCACATGCACCTCCACGGTGGTCTCGCGGAACTCGGCCGGGTTGCCGATGCCGTAGATGCAGCTCACGCTGGCCACCACGATCACGTTGCGGCGGCCGCTCAACAGCGCGCTGGTGGCCGAGAGGCGCAGTTTCTCGATCTCGTCGTTGATCGAAAGGTCCTTCTCGATGTAGGTGTTCGAGGTGGGCAGGTAGGCCTCCGGCTGGTAGTAGTCGTAGTAGCTCACGAAGTATTCCACCCGGTCGTGCGGGAAGAAGTGCTTGAACTCGCCGAAGAGCTGGGCCGCCAGGGTCTTGTTGTGGCTCAGCACCAGGGTGGGGCGGTCCACCTGGGCGATCACGTTGGCCACGGTGAAGGTCTTGCCGGAGCCGGTGACGCCCAGCAGGGTCTGCGCGGTCACGCCCTCGCCCAGGCCCTGCACCAGTTGCTCGATCGCCTCGGGCTGGTCGCCGGCGGGCCGGAATTCGGATACGAGCTGGAAGGCCATGGGGGGTGCAAAGGTACCGTGGGGCGTGGCCGGTGGGCCGCCGTCATGGCCGCCAGGCGCGCACGGTGCGGTCGTCGCCGGCGGTGACCAGCACGTCGCCGGCCCAGAGGGCGGTGTTCACGCTGTGGGCATGCCCGCCGGCGGCGCGGTCCAGGCGCACGATGGGGTCCAGGTCGGCGGCGTCCCAGATCAAACAGCTCTTGTCCCGTGCGGCGGTGGCGAAGCGTGCGCCGTCGGGACTGAAGGCGATGCGGTAGATGGCGGCCTGGTGGGCGGGCAGCTCCAGCAGCAGGCGGTGGCGGTCGTCGGTGCGCCACAGACGGAGGTGGCCGTCCTTGCCGCCGGTGATCAGCACGGGCTTGCGCGGGTGGTAGGCGGCGGCGGTGCAACCGGTATGGCGGTCGGCGGGGCCGGGGGCGGCGGGATGCGCCTGGATGGTGGCCGTCTCGTTGAGCAGCACGGGCTCCAGCACGCGCACCAGGCCGTCGTTGGCGCCCACGGCCAGGGCAGCGCCGGCCGGGTCCATGGCCAGGCAGCGCAACTTGCCGTCGCTCAAGGGCACTTCGCGCACGGTGGCGCCGTCAGCCGGGGCATGCACGGAGAGCACGCCGCCGCCACCGGCCGCCGCCACGCGATCCCCGGGCAGGTCGGCGAAGGCGAAGATGCCCTTGGTGTGGGGGTGGTGCGTGGCCACCTCGCGCCGGGCATGCAGGTCGGCCACGATCAGGCGGCCGTGCTCGGTGCCGGCCCACAGCATGTTCCGGGCGGGCGGCCGATGCAGGCTGAAGATGCCCTCGCCGGCCTGCATCACCAGCTCGCCCGCGTCGGGCCGGTCCAGGTGCCAGCGCACCACGGCCCCGCTGCCATCGGCGCTGAGGAATGTCCCGGGCGCATCGCCGGGGACCAGTGCGTACACCGCGGCCTTGTGACCGGTGAACAGGGTGGGGGCCATGGGCACGGCGGGCATGCAGCGGCTCAGGCCTCGGCCATGGGCTTGGCGGTGCCGGCCGGGGTGTATCCGAAGAGGCGGTTCTCCTTGATCATGTTGTCCACGTACGGCGGCACCATCTGCTCCCAGCCGGGGCGCCCCGCGCGGATCATGGCCAGCACTTCGCGGCTGAAGATGTGCAGCACGTCGCGGTCGTACGTGTCCATGTCCACGATGCGCTTGTTGAAGAGCAGGAAGTCGTACAGCGGCCGCAGGCGCGGGTGGACGGGCATGGTGGCGGTGCTCATCACCGGGCCGTCGGGGTCGTTGTCGTTCACCAGGCTGGGGTAGGTGTAGATCTTCAGGTCGCGGGTGAAGAGGATGCCGAAGGCCTCGAGCATGCCGCCGTTGAGGTGGCGGTAGTACTTCTCGTCGAAGATCTCGATCAGGTTGCTCACGCCCATGATCAGGCCCATGCGCGCCTTGGTGTAGCGGCTGAAGTACTCCACCAGCTTGTAGTACTCCTGGTAGTTGCTGATCAGCACGGTCTGGCCCAGGGAGCACAGGATGTCGGCGCGGTCGATGAAGTCCTTCTCGTCCACGTCGCCCGTGTCGGCGCGCAGGTTGCTCAAGGTGATCTCGAAGAGCACCTGCAGATCGTCGCGGTCCACACGCTGTTCCTTGACGAACATGTTGTAGCCGTTCATGATCATGTCGATGTTCACCTTGGTCACGGGCCTGAAGCTGCCGCGGATGGCCAGGATGTTCTTGCGGTAGAGGGTCTCGCTGGCCTGCAGGTTGCGGCCGTCGGGCCCGAAGATCACGGCATCGGTGTAGCCGCGCTTCACCAATTGCAGGCTCAGCAGCCGGTTGTCCACGTCCTTGAAGGCCGGCCCGTTCATCTGGATCATGTCCACCTCGATGGCGTGCCGGCTCACGTTGTCGTAGAGGCTGTTCATGATCTCCTCGGGCTGGTGGTGGTGCATCAGGCAGCCGTATAGGAGGTTCACGCCGATGATGCCGACCTGCTCCTGCTGCAGGGAGATGTCCGAGACGTGCAGGCGGATGTGGACCACCACGTCGTTGGTGGGCCCGCCCGGGGTGGTCTGGAAGCGCACGCCCAGCCATCCGTGGCCGCTGTGCTTCTTCTCGAAGGTGCTGGTGGCGACGGTGTTGGCGAAGGTGAAGAACTTGCGACGGGGGTGGTGCTCGCGGTCCACGCGGTCCAGGATCAGCCGGTACTCGTGGCGCAGCATGTTGGTGAGCCGGCCCTCGCACACGAAGCGGTTGCCGGGCTCGGGGCCGTAGATCGCGTTGCTGAAGTCCTTGTCGTAGGCGCTCATCGCCTTGGCGATGGTGCTCGATGCGCCGCCCGCGCGGAAGAAGTGGCGCACCGTTTCCTGCCCCGCGCCGATCTCCGCGAAGGTGCCGTACAGGTCGGGGTCCCGGTTGATGCGGGCGGCCTTCTGGAGCGGGCTGAGCTGTATGCGTTCGGGGTCCTGGACCAGCATTCCGTGCGGGTGCGCCGCGTTTCGGCGGTCCCAAATTTAATCCGTCGGGCGCGGCCGCGCCATCCAAGGGGCCACCGCCGGCATGGGCCGTGTCAGGCGCCCGGGGCGGCGGGGCCGGCCATCTCGATCCGCA
>JAVFAQ010000325.1:0-3509 GCA_034002325.1 Flavobacteriales bacterium
GCGGGGCAGCTACTGGGCACCGGCATGAACCTGACCGTGGCGCCCGGAGCCTCCCAGACCATCACCCTCACCGTGTCCGACCAGTGCGGGCAGGCGGAGGTGACCACGATCGACCTGGTGGTGGGCTACCCGGCGAACGCCGGCACCAACGGGGTGCTGGTGACCTGCAGCTCAGGTGCCCCGGCCGACCTGTTCGGCGAGCTGGGCGGCACCCCGGACACCGGTGGCACCTGGAGCGGTCCCTCCACGATCGCCAATGGGCAGTTCGATCCAGGGGTGCATGCCGCCGGCACGTACACCTATTCGGTCCCGGGCGAGGTGCCGTGCCCGGTGCAGTCGGCCACCGTGGCGGTCACGGTGGTGGCCGCGCCCGATGCCGGCGGCAACGGCTACATCGCCCTGTGCGCCACCGATGGGGCCACGGGCTTGATCAACAGCCTGGAGGGCAACCCCGATGGCGGCGGCACATGGACCGGCCCCAGCAGCATCAACGGCCTGTTCAACCCGGCGCTGCACGAGCCGGGCACGTACACCTACACGGTCACCGCACCGGCACCATGCCCATCGGCGAGCGCCACGGTGGAGGTGGAGGTGAGCATCCCGGCCAACGCCGGCACCGATGGCAGTGCGGTGCTGTGCTCCAATGGCCCGGCCACGGCATTGATCGGCATGCTGGGCGGCGCCCCGCAAGGCGGCGGCACCTGGTCCGGCCCGGGTCCCGTGCCGGGCGGGAGCTTCAACCCGGCCACGGGCACACCGGGCCTGTACACCTATACCGTGCAAAGCCCGGCGCCGTGCCCGGCCGCCACGGCCACGGTGAACATGACGGTGCAGGCGGCGCCCCAGCCGGGCTCCGGTCAGACCCTGGCCCTGTGCGCGAACCAACCGCCGGTGGACCTCTTCGCGGAGCTCAACGGCAGTCCCGACCAGGGGGGCACATGGACCGGGCCGTTGGGGGTGATGAACGGGTCGTTCAACCCGGCATTGGGGCCTGCGGGCACGTACACCTACACGGTGGCGGGCGTTGCACCATGCGCGAACGCCAGCACTTCGCATACGGTCACGGTGACCCCTGCGCCGAACGCGGGCGGGTCCACCGCGATCCTGTTGTGCCCCGAGGCCGCCCCCACGGACCTGTTCGACCATTTGGCCGGTGCGCCGGCCAGCGGTGGCACATGGACCGGCCCCGGTGGTGGCGGTAACGGCACCTTCTCCCCCGGTACGGACCAGCCCGGCGTGTACACCTACACGGTCACCACCGGGCCGGCATGCCCGCCGGCCACCGCCACGGTGACCGTGACGGTGCCCGCCCTCACGCCGGCATACGCGGGGCCTGATGCGGTGATCTGCGACTTGAGCGGCAACCTGGCCGCCAGCGACAATTGGGCGAGCGGCACGTGGACGGCCCCGCCGGGGATCGACCTGGCCGACATCCATTCGCCCGCCAGCGGGATCACCGCCGAACAGGGCGGGGCGTACACGCTGGTATGGAGCACGGTTTCGCCGGATGGATGCACCGATTCCGACGAGGTGCAAGTGGTGCTCACACCGCCGATGTCCGCCACGGTGACGACCGAACCCGCCTCCTGCCATGGTCTGTGCAACGGGCAGGCCCAGGTGCAGGCCCAGGGCGGCAACCTGGACGGCCAGGGGTATGGCCATGCGTGGTCCGGCGGAACGGGCAACGCTGCCCAGGCGATGAACATCTGCCCCGGCGAGCACCAGGTCGTGGTCACGGACATGAACGGTTGTGCCGTGATCGTCCCGTTCACGATCGAGCAGCCCGACCCGGTGGCCATCGACAGCATCGCCGTGCAGCGCGTCACCTGTGCCGGTGATTGCGACGGCACCCTGGTGGTGACCGCACCGCACGGGGAGGCTTACAGCTTGAACGGTGGCCAGACGTGGCAGGACGCGCCCGAATTCACCGGCTTGTGCGCGGGCACTTGGACCGTCACGGTGCGCGATGAGGCGGGCTGTACCGCCACGGTGAACGGCCAGGTGGCCAGCCCGCCGCCCACCATCGCCGCCTTCCATTGGTCGCCCCATGTGATCTATGCCAATGCCCCGGCGGTCCAGTTCATGAACGTCTCCAGCAGCGATGCGGTGGCCTTCGCCTGGGACTTCGCGGGCCTGGGCACCAGCATGGAAGCCTCGCCGGTGTTCCATTTCCCGGGCATCCTGGGCGGCACCTATCCCGTATGCCTGCAGGTGACCAACGCGGACGGCTGCACGGACCTGCACTGCCGCGAGGTGGAGGTGCGCGATGTGCCGATGGGCTACCTGCCCAATGCGTTCACCCCCGATGCGGACGGCCTCAATGACCATTTCGGCCCGGTGTTCAGCACGCTGGACATCATGGACTACGAGTTCCTGGTCTTCGACCGGTGGAGCCGGGTCGCCTTCGAGAGCACCGACCCCTTGGACCGCTGGGACGGCACCATGGACGGCAAGTTGGTGTCCACGGGCACCTACGTCTGGATCCTGCGATACCGGGCCGACCGGCAGAGCGACCGGGTGGAGATGCGCGGCCACGTGACGGTGGTGCGGTGATCAGGGCAGCGGGACCAGTTGGCCGCTGCCGGTGATGTGGGCCTGCACCACGTCGGGGTTCCCGCCGAAGTACACATCGCCCATGGCATGGATGTCCGCGACCAAGGTGTCCGTCGCCCGGCACAGGATGTCACAGGTGCCCGAGTTGTTCACCAGCACCTGCCCGGCCTCCAGCCCGTGCGCATCCACCCGGGCCAGGGTCGATACGTAGTAGTAGGCCTGGTCCGCGGTGCCCGAGAGCACGGCATCGCCCACCCCGGTGTGCAGCTCCACATGGCACGATGCCACATGCAGGGTGAGCGTCAC
The DNA here is from genome assembly GCA_034002325.1 of Flavobacteriales bacterium. Taxonomy (GTDB): domain Bacteria; phylum Bacteroidota; class Bacteroidia; order Flavobacteriales_F; family PHOS-HE28; genus PHOS-HE28. The sequence goes on from JAVFAQ010000325.1 coordinate 2,860, forward strand.
CGTGCCGTGCCCGTCCCATTGTTCCAACCGGAAGTGGTCGCCATGGAAGGGCGTGATGCCGGTGACGTCGCCGATGCCCGTGTTCAGGATGCGGTCCAGGTGCGCCACGGTGATCCGCACCACGGGACGCTTCGCCATGTCGCGCACCCAGTTGCAGCGCATGTTGTTGCCGATGTGCAGCGCCCCGTCCCGTACCTCGGTGCGGATGTTGGGCAGCTCGTTGCGCCCGGCCATCACGGCCACCACCGGCCCGGTGAGCGTGGTGTCCTGGGCGATGGTCACGTCCACCTTGTCGTTCAGCACCAACGCGGTGAACGGTGCCAGGTACCGCTGTTCCACGGCATCGCCCCCCCGGCCCTTGAAGCAGTCGCCCATCTGCTCGCGGGCGCACCCGGCGAGCAGGAACAGGAACGACGCCATGGCGATGGGCCTGCTCATTGGAAGCGGTAGCCGAGCCCGAGTTCGAAGTGGTCGGCGACGAAGAAATGGGACTTCAGGGAGAAGTTGGCGAAGAACCGCCGGGCGAAGGTGTGCCGCATGCCGATCCGGGTGTAGATCGGTGCGCTTGCCTGCAGGGGTGATCGGCTGTAGGTGCCCACTTCGGCATGCAGGGCGAGGCGGCCGAACAGCAGCGCATTGCCGGCATGCAC